>JBMCBT010000013.1:0-33382 GCA_048623215.1 Halothermotrichaceae bacterium | reverse complement strand
AAATTATTTCACCTTCCATGAACCAGATTTGGTTAAAATCAAACTGATTCTTTCTTGAAAATTCAACTTCATCCTGATAATCATTATACCATCTTATACTCCGTCCGATTTTGATCATCTCTCACCTCTCATAATCTACTTGGTAGGGAATTTCGCCTAACGTTTTCTTTCTGCTATATGTCGTAAAGATTTAATTATTTAAATGATTTCCGTCATATGTCAATTAAACTTTATTTAAATAAATCATCTAGCGGACTTGTAATGTTTTTAATATCACGGTTACTTACGTGTGTATATATTTCAGTTGTTGTAGAATTTTTATGACCTAATAATTCCTGTATATATCTTAGATCCACTCCTTGCTCTAATAGATGAGTAGCAAACGAATGCCTTAGTGAGTGAACAGACACTTTCTTTTTTATACCCGCCTTCTTACATGCTTTTTTAAATACCCTTTCTACTGTCCTTTCTGAGAGATGTGCTTCTTCCTTCATGCCAGGAAATAGCCAATCTTTTAGCGGATATTTTTTAGCATAAATAACTAACTCATTCAGTGCTTGTTTAGATAATATAGAATAGCGATCCTTTTTTCCTTTTCCTTGTCTTACATGTATCAACATACGGTGTTTATCAATATCCTTTATTTTAAGACGTACCACCTCCCCTACTCGAAGACCAGCTGAATATATTATACATAAGATTGTTTTATGTTTTTGGTTCTTTAATGCATTCAGTATCTTATATACTTCCTTTTGACTTAAAACAACAGGTAATTTTTTCTCCTTTTTGGGTCTGGGTATATCTAAAGTGAATTTGCTTTTGCCTAAAACAGTTTTATAAAAAATTTTTATTGCACTTAAAGCCTGATTCACATAAGAATGTGATGTATCACTATCTAGAAGAAAAACCATATACTTGCGAATATCCTTTTCTTCCAATGCTCCTCTTACCTTTATTAAATTAAAATTAATGAATTTTTTAATATGATTCATATAAACTTTTCTTGTTTTTATGCTATATCCTTTTAATTTTAATCTTTCTTTCATCAAATCAATTTTTTCATTCAATCCTGTATCGATAGAAAAAGTTGAATCTACTAGAATTCCCTCATCGGCAAATATATCTAATAGTATCTTAATTGTATATTCATTATTTGGTAAATACCATAGCTTTTCATGTTTATCCCATCTTCTCCCAGGAATTTTTTTGATTTTGTTTACTCTATCCATAGAATAATCAAAACTAGCTGCTAGATTTTCTTTATTCTTTTTTGTTATATGAATAACCATAAAAAATAACCTCTTTAAAATATTATTTTAGGATATAAATATTATATAATTTCTTTTTTTAACTCAAAAACTTTTAACTATTACTCCACTTCTACAAAAAATACATATTTCCTTTTTATTCCTGTGAAAATCATTTTTTCTTTTATTTTTGATAAATCAAAAAAGAGATGGGAAATAAATATCCCTTCTCTTTTATAAATCCATTTTTTTAAAATAGGATTTAGTGTTGTACCAGAGGCACTCCCTATTTGACTAAACCATACACGAACAATATTTTATCTTTTTTTTCATTTTACACCATCTTGGCTACTTCTCCTTTGAGCTTTTTGATTATTCGTTTTTCCAGCCGGGAAATATAGGACTGTGATATTCCCAGAAGATCAGCTACATCTTTCTGAGTTTTGGTTACACCAGATTTCATTAAACCAAATCTTAAGATAAGTATTTTTCTTTCTCTTTCAGATAGACTTCTCATGGCATCTTTTAAAAGTTCCCGGTCAATTTCTGATTCTATATTTTTATAAATTATATCTCCATCGGTCCCCATAATATCTGATAGTTTTAACTCATTACCATCCCAGTCAATATTTAAAGGGTCATCAAATGATACTTCTGATCTTTTTTTATTATTTTTTCGTAAATACATCAATATTTCATTTTCAATACATCTGGAAGCATATGTAGCCAATTTTATCTTTTTGGTAACATCAAAGGTCCTTACCGCTTTGATCAGGCCAATGGTTCCGATAGAAACCAGATCCTCGATATCAATACCAGTATTATTAAATTTGCGGGCTATATAGACTACCAGTCTTAGATTATGCTCTATTAAAAGTTGTTTTACATCATTATCCCCATTTTCCAATCTTTCCAGTAGATATGCTTCTTCATCAGATTCAAGTGGTGGAGGTAATGTTTCACTACTGCCCAGATAATAGACAGGTGATTTGTACAGTCCCAATTTTTGAAGTAATTTAATCCAGAAAATCTGTAATTTAAATTTAAATATAAAGAAAAACTTTTTCATAGATATAACCCCTTCCCTATTAACGATCTGTTTTTATTAATTGAGGATGGATTAACAATTGGTACTCATCCTCCTTACTCAACCTATTTTTACTCAACCCGATAATTGTTTTTTTAGTATCTATTTTTTTACTGTCATCAATAATAGTCACTTTATCAGGCCGAAATCCTATCAGCAAGCCGTGTTCTTGTCCTACACCACTGAAAGGTAGCACCCTGACTTTATCTCCCAGACCAAAATTGGTAAAAAGATTGATAGCTTTTATCTCATTTTCAAAATCCATTATTTTATCCTGCATCTCATAGGGAAAGAGAGTTATTATATCCACTAGGCTGGCTACAATTACTGGAACACCAGAAATAGGATCATTCAAACTATTACCGGTATCCACCAGGCCGATTAGCTCAATTTGTTTTTCATTAAAGTATACTTTTACTGGTAAAAAGAGGTTATCAGGTGATATGTATTTCTGAAATAACCTCCAGCCAAAATTGGAAAGCACTATTACAGCCAGTAAGCCAAATAATATTGCCAGCACTTTATTACGGGAGTCAACAGTAGTCAGGTAACCATTATAAATATGAAATAATGATAAAGCCGAACCGATGGTAATAAAACTAATTAAATATAGATAACCAACTCCTTTTATTTGATTTTTTTTACTTAATTGAGGATAAGATATTTTAATAACCAGGAAAGCTATCATAATATTAAAGATAACATGAATTAGACCACTGATAAATAATGAAATGTTATTAAGTAGACTGGTGTGTAAGATTAGAACTGCGAACAAATAGAGAGTTCCTACAGCTGCTGCAGCCAGCAGCCGGCAGATGCGGTATTGATAATCCAATATATTTCCCACTGCCCAGCAGATAGCCAGTGTCATTATAAAATTAATTATAAAAGTTATATCAGCATAGATAACCAACTTAATACACCTACTTATCCACCTTATTATAAATATATGCTGGTAATATAGAATTATTACAGTTGTTTACAGGAATTTTGTCAAACCCCTTAAAAAGCAAAAAACTCGATACCATCAGGGTATCGAGAAATAATACTTTTTAGTTTAAAAATAAAAAACATACTTGAACAGTTTAAGGTTGTGCCAGGGGCACTCCCTATCTAACTAAAACATACTTGAACAGTTTAAGGTTGTGCCAGGGGCACTCCCTATCTAACCTAACCTTTTTGTCTGCGTAAAAATGCCGGTATATCCAGGTCATCTCCAGAAAAATCTTCAATATCAAAATCATCTTCAAATTCTTCTACATCTGGATGAACCGTAGGTTTACTGTCAAAACCTGTGGCAATAACAGTTATCTGTACTTCCTCATCAAAACTTTCATCTATAACTGCACCCAGGATAATATTGGCATCCTCATCTGCATATTCCTGAATAACACGGGCAGCTTCATTGGCTTCATGTATACCCAGATTCATACCACCGGTGATATTTAAAAGAACACCTTTGGCACCATTGATAGAAGCTTCCAGTAATGGAGAAGCAATAGCCTGTTTAGCTGCTTCTGTTGCTCTATCATCACCTTTGCCAGTACCTATACCCATCAATGCAGAACCAGCTTCTGTCATTATTGTCTTCACATCAGCAAAATCTAAATTAATGATACCGGTAATTGTAATCAAATCAGAAATACCCTGTACACCCTGTCTTAAAACATCATCTGCAATTTTAAATGCTTCCATAAGACTGGTTTGTTTTTCAGCTACTTCTAGTAATCTATCATTAGGTATTACAATTAAAGTATCTACACTTGCCTTTAAGTTTTCTATACCATCTACCGCTTTATCCATTCTTTTGCTTCCTTCTACTGATAAAGGTTTGGTAACTACTGCTACAGTCAATGCTCCCAGATTTTTAGCAATTTCAGCTATAACAGGAGCAGCACCAGTACCAGTACCTCCACCCATACCGGCCGTAACAAAGACCATATCAGCTCCTTCTAATGCCTGAGCAACTTCTTCCCGGCTTTCTTCTGCTGCCTGTTCTCCTATGGTAGGATCAGAACCAGCACCAAGTCCTCTGGTTAGTTTTTCACCTATTCTTATTGTTCTGCCTGCATTTGACGCCATCAAGGCCTGTGCATCTGTATTTACAGCAATAAACTCTACTCCCTCTAATCCTTCCTGAATCATACGGTTAACAGCATTGTTACCGCCACCGCCGACACCTACAACTTTTATATTTGCAAATTGTTCAATTTCTGTTCCGATTTCAAACAAGTTAACTTACCTCCCCCTGTAACATTATAAAAAAATATATATAATCCTGATTTCTTATTAAAAAAACTCACTTAAATAGTTTTTTATTTTTGTAAAAAGATCACCAAAAACCTCATTATTAAGATATTTTTTCTTCACAGGCTGCTGATACCTGGAACCATATTCAACCAGTCCAACAGCAGTTGAAAAAATCGGCTTGGGAATCTCATCTCCTTTCTTCAAATAAGCAGGATTATCTATTACTTCCGTTAAACCATTTATATATTCAGGTTCTCCCAGTCTTACAGGTAGTTCAGATATTTCTGAAGCCAACTGGCTGGCACCTTCTAACATTGAAGCACCCCCGGTCAAAACTATACCAGCAGGGGTCATATCTTTTGGACCAACTCTATGTAATTCTCTTGTGACCAGGGTAAATATCTCCTGCATTCTGGGTTCAATAACTTCACACAATTTTTTTCTATAGACCTGCCTCGACTTATTGCCGCTGGCAGTCTTTATTTCAATTACATCTTCTTTATCAGCCATTGTTTTAATTGCACAGCCAGAAGTTATCTTGATTCTCTCTGCTTCGTTGATAGGTGTTCGAAGTCCTACTGCAATATCATTACTCACATGATTACCACCTACAGGTAAAACAGCAGTATAACAGATACTTCCTTCCTGGAAGACTATCAGATCGGTGGTTCCACCACCCATATCCACCAGAGCTACTCCCAGTTCTTTTTCATCTGAAGACAATACAGATTCACTGGAAGCTAAAGGTTCTAGAACTATATCATTGACATCCAGCCCTGCTCTGATAACACTTTTTACCAGATTCTGAATTGATGTGCTGGAACCGGTTATAATATGAGTCTCCACTTCCAGTCTCACTCCAGACATCCCCAGGGGATCTTTAATTCCTGAGCATCCATCAACAATAAATTCTCTTGCCAGTACATGGATGATTTCTTCTTCTGCAGATAAAGGTATTATCTTGGCAGCATCCATAACTCGCTCGATATCAGATTCTTTTATTTCTTTCTCCTCTCCAGTAACAGCTACGACACCATGGCTGTTCATTGAAGAAATATGTGAACCGGCAATACCAACATAAGCAGAGTCAATATTAACTCCTGCCATCCTCTCAGCCTTTTTATAGGCTTTTTCAATGGCTTTACTTGTCTCATCAATATCTACTACTATGCCTTTTCTTAAACCATGAGATGGGGAGAGACCAATCCCGATAATATTTATTATATCTTCAGAAGTTATCTCTGCTATTATAGCACAAATTTTGGTTGTACCGATATCAAGTCCAGTAACTATCCTTCGCGCCACAACTTTTACCTCCTCCCCAAATACTAATCCTTACAAACTTAATTCAACATCAATCTCCAAATTCCTTTTTTTCAAATTAATTTATTTTATTTTTTTAATTTTATTACAGGTTTTTCCGGTATTGACAAATCAATATAATCAAAATCCAACTTTTCCTTCTCCATCTTGGTAAATATTGACTCCAGTATTTGAAACTTTAATTTTATTTTATCAGTAGATTCCAGCTTTATATTAAATTTGTTGGTCTCGGCTGTAACACTACCTTCTTCAAATTCTATTAATCTCAATTTACTAATTGTATCCAGGTCAATTTCAGCTAAAGCCTGTACAATTTCTGCAAAAACAGGAGTAAATTCAATAAAATTATTATTAAATGAATACCCCATACCTTTTATAAGTGGAACATTCTTAATGCTATTTCTGCTTCCTTCTTCTATTATATAACCTTCACTGCTAATTACAAGATATTTACCATTATTTATGATTTTAGCAACAGGTTTCCTTTCCATTATATGTATTACCAGTCTATCTGGAAAGTCCTTGTTCACTGTTAAATCCTCTATATAATTAAATTCCATTAGTTTATTTTTAATTTGACTGCTCTGGAGTGTGAAAAAATTTGACTTTTTATATGTTTCTATTTTTTTAAGAAGTGTTTGTTCCTCAAGAATGTTTAAACCCGTAAACTCAAAAGAATGAACCTGAAAAACAGGGGATAATGCAAAAGATACTAATGCTATTAAACTTATGAAAGCAACCAGCATTGCTAACAATTTATTTTGTGACATACTTATTCACCCCGGGTTAAGCCATTTCTTTATTTTTTTTCATATTTTTTAGCAATTTTTCGCCTACTTCAAACACATTACCTGCTCCAATAGTTAAAATAAGGTCTTTTGGTTTAACTATACCTTCCAGATATTTAACAATATCATTTAAACCTGCTATATACTCCACTTTAAAATCATTATTTCTACCGACTTTAAGTGCCAGGTCCTTAGCATTTACACCAGGTATAGGTGCTTCACCGGCTGAATATATCTCTGTAATAATCAGATGGTCTATATCTTCAAATGAATCTACAAACTCATCCATTAAAAATTTCGTTCTGGTATATCGGTGAGGTTGAAAGACTGCAATTATTCTATCAAAACCTGTATTACCAGCAGCTTTAAGTGTAGCTTTGATTTCTGTTGGATGATGGGCATAATCATCTATTATCATAATATTTTCAAATAAACCCTTTTTTTCAAAACGGCGGTGGACACCAGTGTATTTTTTTATGCCTTCTACAGCTTCTTTAATAGAAACACCCACACTGATAGCTACTGCTACCGCTGCCAGTGAATTTAAAATGTTATGGCGTCCCGGTATCTGCAGATTAACTTCACCAACATTCTTACCTTTATAAACTAAATCATAATAACTACCAAATGGTAATAATTTAGGGTTAACTGCCTGCAGGTCACCTGTACTAATTCCATAAGTTATCAGCTCTGCCTCTACTTCAGCGGCAATTTCCATCAGGGTCTTATCTTCTTTACAGACTACTGCCTTTCCCTCATCAGATAGGTTTTCCAGAAATGTCTTAAATGTGTTGAACAACTTACTATCAGTCTGATAATAATCCTGATGATCCATCTCGATATTGGTCACAACTGCTATCACTGGATTAAAGTATAATAATGAACCATCACTTTCATCTGCTTCAGTAAGAAGGTAATCACCATCACCAAGATAGGCATTACCACCAATAGTATTTAATTCACCACCAACTAAAACAGTGGGGTCAACTTTACATTCTTTAAGAATAGTAGCAGTCATTGATGTAGTTGTTGTCTTCCCATGTGTTCCCGCTATAGCAATACTTCTTTGTGATTCCATTAATTTCGCTATCATTTCAGCCCTTTTTAAGATAGGTATATTATCTTCTTTAGCATATCTATATTCAGGATTTGTCTCTGGTATTGCACTGGAGATGACAACCATATCAGCACCTGCAGCATATTCGGCCGAATGCCCAATATGGATCAGTGCTCCCATATCACGCAGTTCATCCAGCAGATTAGAATCTTTTAAATCAGAGCCACTTACTTTATATCCCTGTTTGATCAATATCTTGGCAATACCACTCATTGAAATTCCGCCTATACCAATAAAATGTAACCTGTCTATATTATCCCACTTCACTGCCTATCACCTCTTCTTTCACTACCACATCTTAATATATGTAGTATTGTTTGTCTATGTGAATTAAAATAACCTGTCCTATTTTTACTGAAGCACTCCCTGTCTGTATATCATACTATTGCTTTTTTTATTAAATTAATAATATTCTCAACAGCATCCGGCTTACCCAATTTTCTGCTGCTAACAGCCATTTCTTTTAGTCTATCTTTATTATTTATTAGTTTATTAATATGTTCTAAAAGCATTTTTCCATCCAACTTACTATCAGGTATAATAACAGCTGCATCTTTATCTGCCAGTGCCCGTGCATTATATGCCTGATGGTCTGCTGCAGCATGTGGGTATGGTATCAAAATAGCCGGAATTCCTTTGGCTGTTATCTCTGCAATTCCAGTAGCCCCGGCCCGTGACACTATCAAGTCCGAAACAGCATAAGCCAGTTCCATTTTTTTAAGATAGGGTATTATTTTATAATTTTCATATTCAGATACATTTATTCCTTTTTTTTTCATAACTTTTCGATAATCGTCATAATTATTTTTTCCAGCAATATGAATTATTTGCAGTTTATCTAAATGCTGAAATTGTTTATAAATAGTTATCATAGCTTTGTTAATACTTGCTGAGCCCTGACTACCTCCAAAAACCAGTACTGTCATTTTTTCAGGATCGAGATTCAGCCGGGCAAAACTTTCTTTTCTATCTGCAGTCATAATTGCTTTTCTGATGGGATTACCAGTAGTCTCAAACTCTGCTTTAACTTTATTAGAAAAATGTTTTCTGGCATCAGTAAAGTTGAGGGCAACTATATCTACAAAACGTGATAAAATCTTGTTGGTTAATCCAGGATAAACATTTTGCTCATGAATAATAGTTGGTATTTTCATCAAACTGCCTGCCAGTACTACCGGTCCTGCAACAAAACCACCTGTGCCGAGAACAAAATCAGGCTTAAAATCTTTTATTATTTTACGGGATTGAAAAAAACCCTTACCTGTCTTCCAGAAAGATGATATCAGCTTAGGAGTTAAATGCCTATAAAAGGGGGCTACATCAATTTCCTGATATCTTATTTCTTCGTCAGGTATTATATCTCCTTCAATTCCGCCTATAGAACCTATATACAATATATCCCAATTTTCCTTTTGCAATTTTTTGGATACAGCCAGAGCTGGATAAATATGTCCTCCAGTACCTCCACCTGTAATAATGGCTTTCATACCACTTCACCCCACTTAGCTTCACGTATGATTATTTTATGTTTTCATCATTTTTATTAACATTTGTTTATAATTAACTATGAAATTATCGGCTGGTTTTATTAATTATTATCTACTGTCTGGCGGGAAATATTTAATAAAATACCAACTGCTGAGGACATAATTACCAGCGATGTCCCCCCGTAACTGATAAAAGGCAGGGTAATTCCAGTAATCGGCATTGATGATGTTACCACACCGATATTGATTACAGCCTGAATAATGACCATAGCTGTAATACCTACTGCCAGCATTACTCCAAACCTATCAGTTACAGAAGCTGCTGTTTTTAATCCTCGCCATGCAAACAGAAAAAACAGGAAAACTATTACCAGTGTACCCAGTAAACCCATTTCTTCTCCTACAATTGCAAAAATAAAATCTGTTCCTGGTTCAGGTAAATACAAAAATTTCTGTTTGCTCTGACCCAGGCCGACACCAAATATTCCACCTGAACCCAGTGCAAGTAATGATTGTATAATATGGTATCCTGTATTCAGAGGATCTGCAAAAGGATCCAGAAAGGACAACAATCTTTCCCTTCTGTAATCTGATGTCATTATAAATACTATTATCATTGCAAAACCAGATAAAGACAAAAACAGCATATGTAGATAAGGTGCTCCTGCCGCAAATAGCATTACAAAAAAAGTTCCGGCTATGGCCACACCCGTCCCCAGGTCAGGCTCTGCCAGTATAAGTCCAAATATAATACCGAGTACAATCAAAGGAGGTAATATACCTCTGGTAAATGATTTTATTTTTTCCTGTTTTTTTGAAAAATAGTAAGCAAGATAAATAACAAATCCCAGTTTGGCCAGCTCTGATGGCTGAATCCGTAATATGCCTAAATCTATCCACCGTCTTGAACCACCAGCTACAGTACCAATAATAAGTACCACTATCAGAGCAGCTATTGTTGAAAATAGTATCAACACAGCATACTTTTTGTAAATATGATAATCTATATTCATGAAAAAAATCATGGCAGCAATTGCCACCAGTGACCAGATAAGTTGATGTCTGAACAAATAAAAACTATCACCATACATGTTATAGGCTCTAATAGAACTAGCGCTTAAAATCATAATTAAACCCATAGTCATTAATATTAATACTACAAAAAATATTATATAATCCGGGGCCTGTTTCTCTTCCAAGGTTAATTCCCCCTTAAATGTTTCATGACTTCCTGTTGAAATTTATTACCCCTTACTTTATAACTGGAATACATATCCCAGCTGGGACAGCCGGGTGCTAACAGCAGACAGTCACCTTTTTTAAAATAAGTTATAGATTTTGCTACTGCTTCTTCCATGTTATCTACTATTTCTATATCTATATTATTAATACCTGTATTTAATACTTCTGCTTTAATTTTATTTTTTGTTTCCCCCAGTAAAATCAGGGCCTTAACCCTATCCTTTATTTTCTTTGCAAATTTCTTGAAGTCAGCATCTCTATCCTGTCCACCGGCAATTAATACTACAGGTGTATCTACAGCTTCAAGTGCTTTTACTGCAGCATCAGGGTTGGTTGCTTTGGAATCATCAATAACTACCCTGTTATCTTTTTTAAGCACTACTTCCAGCCTATGTTCAGCTGCTTCAAAGTTTTTAATGCCTTTTCTAATAGATTCCAAGTCAACACCTGCCAGATAAGCAGCAGTGGCGGCAAAAGCTGTATTTTGTATATTATGGTCTCCCAGTAGTGGTATTTCAGCAGTGGAAATTATCTTTATTTCTTCATAATTAGTTGTTTCTTTATTTTTATTAGCTTCTTTAGCTATACTGCTGGTAATTTTAGCTTTATTAATAATTCCAGAACTATCTTTAAGCATTAAGTTATTATCTTTTAAGTATATTCCTTTATCAACTTCTTCTGATAAACTAATCTGATATTTTTCTGATTTTATATTATCAGATGCGCGTACTACTTCATTATCATCCAGATTTATAACAGCATAATCAGTTTCGGTTTGATTTTCAAATATCCTTTTTTTTGCTTTCCAGTAATTTTCAATAGTTTTATGTCTATCCAGATGGTCGGGGGTAAAATTTAAAAACAAACTTATATCTGGACGAAAATCACGAATAGTCTCCAATTGAAATGAACTGACTTCTACAACAACCCAGTCTTCACTGGTCAGTCCAACTGCTTCCTGGACTAGAGGAATACCAATATTGCCGGCTACTTTTACTTTCCCTATCTCCGCTTTTTTCAAGATTTCACCAATAAGACTGGTTGTAGTTGTTTTTCCATTGGTTCCTGTAATGGCTATTAAATTGGCTTCAGTAAAATGATAGGCAAGCTCAACTTCACTTATAATAGGTATCTTGCGTACCCTGGCTTTTTTAAAAAAAGGAGTAGTTAATGGCACACCAGGACTAACTACTATATAATCACAATCAAGGGATGATTCACTATGTCCGTCCAAATCATAATTTATAGAATTATTACTTAATTTTTCAATCTGTTCCTGTAACTGTTCCCGGGATTTTATATCAGATACAGTAACCTCTGCTCCCCGATTATCCAGCATCCTGGCAGCAGCTACCCCTGTTCTGCTGAACCCTATAATTGTTACCTTTTTACCCTTAATTTCAATCATAATATTACCTCATTTTTTCCATTATGTTTATTTGCATTTTTTTACAATACTAACATTTTGTTTTATTATGGTACAAAATCTATATAAAATAACTGGCTAGTCCTAAAAGCGCAAAAATCAAGCTAATAATTAAGAACCGGGAAACTACTTTAACCTCAGCCAGTCCTTTTAATTCATAATGGTGGTGTATAGGAGTCATTTTAAAAATCCTTTTTCCTCCTGTCAGCTTGAAATACAGCACCTGTAACATAACAGAAAGAGTTTCAATTACAAATACCCCACCGATTATTACCAGAAATAATTCTGTTCTGGATAAAACAACTATTGAAGAAAGTGCACCTCCCAAAGCCAGTGAACCTACATCCCCCATAAAAACCTGTGCTGGGTGGCTGTTAAACCAGACAAAACCAAGACTGGCTCCAGCAACTATTAATCCAAATAGAGTTAACTGAGTATATCCCATGACTGAAGTTAATAAAGCTAATGACACTGCTACTATAGCAGTCACTCCTGAGGCCAGGCCATCCAGTCCATCTGTCAGGTTAACAGCATTGGCAAAACCAACTACAATAAAGGTAATAAAAAATATAATCCAAATACCCATATCAAACTCCAGGCCTAAAACAGGTATAATTACAGCCGTTCCTACCTCAGAATAATAATAAACATAAAATCCTAATAATAGTCCAAATAATATCTGTCCAATAAGTTTTTCTCTGGCCCTCAGACCCAGGGAATTCTGGGTGCGTATTTTTATAAAATCATCCAGAAAACCTATTAATCCCATACCAATTGTAACAATTAAAGCCCAGACAATATAACTTGTCATATCCAGAACTATCAAAGAAGTAATAATAATTGCCAGAATTATCAAAACTCCTCCCATAGTGGGGATACCTTCTTTTTTTTGATGTGAATCTGGTCCTGCTCCCCTTATCTGTTGACCAAAACTAAGAACCTTCAGTAATTTAATTAATCCCGGGCCAAATATCATTAATATTAAAAAAGGGAGGCCTACAGCAGCAAAATAAATCATTTTATATCCTCCAATTTATAAAATATCTTCCACTATTTCCTCCATCCTGTTACCTCTGGAACCTTTCACAAGTATAGTGTCATTGTCTTTTAATATATCTTTTAATTTCTCGGCAATATCTGTATTATTATCAAAACAATAAACATTCTTACTATTCATACCATTACTAACAGCAGCTTTAGCAATTAAAGATGCTGTTTCACCAACAGTCATTAATATATTTATATTATTATTTGAAATAAATTCACCAAGGTTTTTGTGCTCTTCTTCTTCCCTGTCTCCCAATTCCAGCATGGCACCAAGTACCACTATCAATCTCTTTTTTGCCATATTAACAGCAGTATTAACCGCAGCCCGCATTGACAGCGGATTGGCATTATAGGTATCATTAATAACTTTTACGTTATTACCCAGATTCCTGACATCCCACCTCAGTGCTGAAAACTCGATGTTTTCCAAAGCTGCTGCTATTTTATCCCAGCTTACACCAAACTCTCTGGCTACTGCTACAGCAGCCAGTGAATTATAAATGTTATGTTCCCCGGGCTTATTTAATAATATATCTTTACTATCACCCTGATAATTTAGATTAAAACTGGTTGTACTATTTATCTTTATATTGTCAGCATAAATATCTGCCTTTTCACTCAGTCCATAATATATTATATTTTTTCCTTTAAATACCTGATTCATTTTTTTTACATATTTATTATCATAATTTAATATTGCTGTTGTCCCTGCTGCCAACCCCTTTATTAATTCACTCTTTCCCCGGGCTACATTATCAACACTGCCCAAAGTTTCCAGGTGAGTGGCGGCTACATTTGTAATAATACCTATATCTGGTCTGGCTATATCGGTAAGTAGTTTTATCTCTCCAATTCTACTCATACCCATTTCCAGAACAGCAATTTCTTCATCACTTAAATTTAATATTGTCAAAGGGAGTCCATAATAATTGTTTAAATTACCTTCAGTTTTGGCTACATGATATTGTTGACTTAATAATCCAGCTGTCATATCTTTGGTGCTGGTTTTACCTGCACTTCCAGTAATTGCTATGATCTTTATCTGATCTAGCTGTCTGCGGTAATAGGCTGCTAATTGTTGTAAGGCTTTAGTAGTATCTTCCACCTTTATTACAGCTATATTTTCTGCACTAACAGTTTTAATACTATTCCCCTGATTAGAATCTGTATTTTGCTTCAAATCTATATTATACCGTTCAATATCTTTATGTACTACAACTGCTGCTGCACCGTTTTTGACTGCATCTTTGACAAATTTGTGACCATCCAATTTTTCTCCTATAATTGCAAAAAATATTTCGTTATTATTGATAGTCCTGCTGTCAATAGAAACACCTGTTACAACTTTATCTTTATTTCCCCTTATTATTTTTCCGGCAACAGCTCTATTTATTTCTGCTACAGTCATACTATGCATTATCATCATCCCTACATATCTCTTTTATCGCCTCTCTGGCAACCTCACGGTCATCAAAAGGTACAGTTTTATCCTTGAAAATCTGATATGTTTCATGTCCTTTCCCAAATATAAGAACCATATCATCTTTCTCTGCCAGCTTTACCGCCTGAAATATTGCTTCTTCTCTATCAGCTATTATTTTATAAGGAGTCTTTTTTTGATATCTGACTATACCTTTTTCAATATCTTTAAGTATGGCTTCAGGTTTTTCAGACCGTGGATTATCAGAAGTTATTATAGCATAATCCCCATATTTAACAGCCATTTTACCCATTATTGGTCTTTTCTTTTTATCTCGGTCACCACCACAACCAAATACAACATATATATGGCCGGTTACAAACTCCAGGGCTGTTTTTAGTACATTCTCCATACCATCTGGTGTATGAGCATAATCAACCACAACCGCAAATTCCTGACCTTCATCTACTAATTCAAATCTCCCCGGTACCCCAATAATACTTTCCAGACCGTTTTTGATAGCATCATCATCAACACCCAGTGCATAGGCACTGGCTGCTGCTGCAAGACAGTTATAAACATTAAAAAGCCCGGTAAATTTTATATTTAAGTATAAATTTACCATATTATATATATTAAAAGAAACCCCTTTTGCTGATAAATTCACATCTCCAGCCTCCAGGTCAGCTTTATTCTCCAGACCATAAGTTAAAACTTTACCACCGGCCTCCTTTTGAATCTGCTCACAGTAGGAATCATCAGCATTTATAACAGCAAAACCATCTTTTTTCAGCTGTTTAAATAATTTCATTTTAGCATTTAAATAATCTTCAATTGAATTATGAAAATCAAGATGATCCTGTGTAATATTAGTAAACACACCCACTGTAAATTTCATACCATAAACTCTTTTCAGATCTAGAGCATGTGATGAAACTTCCATTACCACATGGGTTATTCCTGCTTTTACCATTTTGGAAAAAAGCCGGTATAAATCTACAGACTCCGGTGTAGTCCGGATAGCAGGTAATGTTTTATTTCCTATAATATTTTTGATAGTACCAATTAATCCGGTCTTAATACCAGCTCCTTCAAGAATTGATTTAATTAAATATGTAGTGGTTGTTTTTCCATTTGTTCCAGTTATTCCAATTAGTTTTAATTTTCCCAAAGGATAATCAAAAAAAGCGGCTGCAATCAGGCTCATATCTTTACGTGTATCATCAACCTGGATTACCAAAATTTTTTCCGGAATATTCTCTACTTCTTTATCAATTAGTACTGCTACAGCACCATTTTGAACAGCTTTATTTATAAAATTATGACCATCTGTTTTAAGACCTTCAATGCAGACAAATAGACCCCCTGCTTTAACCTGGCGGGAGTCATAATATATATCATTAACCTCTTTATCTAAATCTCCTGTGATTTTAACTGGTTCAATATTAGATATTAATTTTCTTACTTTCATCTGATTTACCTCCACTAATATTCTACCCGAACAACAGAATATTTACCCATTATCATCTAGTTTTACTTTAACCTTTGTACCTCCCGGCACACGGCTTCCAGGATCAACATCCTGTTTAACTATTATTCCTTCTCCTTCTGGAATTAAAACTAGACCTAATTCAGCCAGAAGTTCTTCAGCTTCTACCCGGGTCATACCAGTTAGGTCTGGTACAGCAACATAGTAGTTTTCTTGTATTTCCTGGTCCGATTCAGTAAACAATAAAATAGTAGAGCCTTCTCTTATTTCAGCACCAGCCAGGGGAACCTGTTTATAGACATTTTTGCCCCTACCTATTAGTTTAACATCTAAACCATTTTTTCTCAATATATTCTCAGCATTATTTACAGCCATATCCCTGACATCAGGTACATTTACATTTATTTGTTTTTCTTTGTTTTCAGTATGTGAAATTTGTGGATGTATCTCCATATAACGCAGAGCATCCCTGGTAACATTTTTAAAAATTGGGGCAGCAGTCTGGCTGCCGTAATATGGGTATCCGGTAATATCATATAATACCACCAGTACAACTAACTCAGGATCATCAACAGGAGCTATCCCTACAAATGATGAATCATATACCTGCACACCATAATGTTTGGCAGTTCCTGTTTTGCCACCTATTCTATATCCTTCTATCCCGGCATTTCTTCCTGTTCCATCTGCTACAACTTTTTCCAGTAAAGCCAGTGTTCTATCAGAAGTTTTATCGGAAACAACCTGCCTTACCGGTATTGCACCAATTTCCTTTACAACTTCACCATCAGGTTCTGTTATTTTATTTACCAGTTTTGGTTTTAACAACATACCACCATTGGCTACAGCAGATACAGCGCTAACCAGCTGGATGGGAGTAACTGCTATACCTTGCCCAAAAGACATAGTTGCCAGTTCTACCGGCCCTATATCATCATATTCAAGCAATAAACCTTTTGCTTCTCCAGATAATTTTATATTCGTTTTTTCACCAAAACCAAATCCGGTGATATAATTATAAAATGATTCTTTACCAAGACGCATTCCGACCTGAACAAAACCTGGATTGCATGAATTTTTGACCACATCAGCAAATGTTTGACTGCCGTGACCTCCACTTTTCCAGCAGTTTATCCGCTCACCACTAACTTTAATATACCCTGGATCTACAAAACGATCATTCTCATTAACTACACCATCTTCCAGAGCAGAAGCAGTAGTTATTATCTTAAAGGTAGAACCTGGTTCATAACTATCTGAAATAGCCGGGTTACGCCAGTATTTTTGTGGGTATTCAGTAAAATTGTTAGGGTTATAGTCTGGACGATTGGCCAGAGCCATAATACCTCCAGTTTTGGGATTCATTACAATAACTGTACCACCAGATATATTTAACTCTTTCATTGCTTTATCTAATTCTCTTTCAGCAAAATATTGTATAGCTTTATCCAAAGTAAGATAAACATTATAACCATTTCTGGCTGCCACATATTCCTTTATCCCATCAGGTATAGACATGCCGGCAGCATCCTTTTCAGATTCTATTTTGCCGGGAACTCCCCTGAGATATCTATCATAGGAAAGCTCAAGCCCATCAAGTCCCTGACTATCTATTCCGGCAAATCCAAGTATATGACTGGCCAGATTTTCTTTGGGATAGTATCTTTTGCTTTCTTCAGTGAAAGTAATACCTTCAAGATCCAATTTTTTTATTTCCGCTGATTTTTCCTCTGATAATTTCCGTTTAACATAAACAGCACTGGCATCTTTGGTTATACGTTTGTATACATCTTCATAATCCATATCAAGTAATGATGAAAGTTTGCGTGCTGTTTTATCAGGATTTTTTATTTCCAGTGGGTAAGCTACCAGAGTTTCACTACTGGCACTTAATGCCAGACTATCTCCATTTCTATCAAGTATTAATCCCCGTTTTGGTTCTACTTTCAACTGCCTTAAACGCTGTTCCATTGCTTTTTTTTGATAGGTATCACTATTAATTACCTGAATCCATATTAGTCTACCTGTAAAAAATAGCACAATCAAAAAAACAACAAAAAACAATACAATAATTCTTTTTTTCATCTTTAATAACGGGAGATTTGCCAAAACCAGCCCTCCTAGTTATCCATTTCCTCTGCTTTAACAGTCCCAACACTTTCCATCAGACTATCAAAGAGACCTGCAGCAAAAAATTTATTTTTATTATGGGGAATTTCCTGTTCAGCAGGTTTATTTTTTTTGTTTTTTAATACCACTATCTGTACTTTGGCAGGCTCAATCATACCCAGTTTTTCCCGGGCGATACTTTCTATCCGTGCCAGCGAATTATTTTTAGCCAAAGTTAGTTTGGTCTTCTGATTTTCTGCCTGAATTGTTTCCAAATTATTTTTGTAATTAGATAATTGATAATTAAGGTGGGATATTCTTACAACCTGACATATATATGATACCATAATTCCACCAGTAATTAATAGTATAATTATAAACATAAATACTTGTTTATTTGATATTTTGTTGGTTTTGCTTTTTTTGTTTTCTTGATAACTATAGTTGTATTCTTTCTTTCTCTTGACCTGTAACAAATTTATTCACCCACCTTCACAAATATAACTATTTCATCTCTTTTGAGCAATTCTTAGCTTGGCACTTCTGGCACGCGGGTTCTCCTCCAGTTCATCTTCTTCTGCCTGAATAGGTTTTCTGGTAATTATTTTTATTTGTGACTCTTTATCACAAACACAGATAGGAAAATCAGGAGGGCAGACACATTTTTTAGCCAGTTCCTTAAAACTATTTTTAACAATTCTGTCCTCCAGAGAATGAAAACTGATAATACAAAGCCTTCCATCCTGTTTTATATATGGAATTACCCGTTCTATTAATAATTCTAATTGATTCAACTCATCATTTGTTGCTATACGCAAAGCCTGAAAAGTTCTACGGGCTGGATGTCCACCTTTACGCCTGGCACCAGCCGGTATAGCAGCTTTAATTACCTCAACCAAATCAAGGGTTGTTTCAATTTTATCTTTTTTTCGAAATTTTATTATAAATTCGGCAATCCGGGAAGCCCATCTTTCTTCACCGTATTTCTTTATAATAATCTTTAACTCTTCCTGAGAATAATTATTAACTATCTCGTAAGCTGTCAGCTTCTGGTCTTTATTCATCCGCATATCAAGTGGAGCTTCATACCTATAGCTAAAACCTCGCTCAGGATTATCAAACTGGGGTGAAGAAACCCCCAGGTCAAATAACATTCCATCTACTTTTTCAATTTTTTCTTTTTTCAGATATTCGGGAATATTTATAAAATTCCCATGTATTAATTTTAGATTTGGATAATGACCCAGTTTTTGCTTAACTTTCCTAATAGCTGTTTTATCTCTATCTATTCCAATTACGCGGCCATTTCCGTCGATAATTTCTAATATTGCTTCTGTGTGCCCCCCTCGACCGAGGGTGCCATCTATGTATGTACCGTTTTTATCTGTTATTAAATATTCTATAGCTGTTTCCAGCAAAACAGATTTATGTGTATATTCCAATTTTTACACTTCCTCTATATTCCAAGTTCTTCCATTGCAGCTGCAATATCCTCATAGGAATCTTCAGCCTCATCCAGATAATTATCCCATCTCTCTTTAGCCCAGAGTTCAATTCTATTGGCCAGACCAATTATTACAACTTCTTTTTTCAAATCTGAATATTCTCTTAAGTTAGATGGGATTGATACTCTTCCCTGTTTGTCCAGTTCACATTCAGTAGCACCGGAAAAGAAAAATCGTACAAAAGTCCTAGCATTTTTACTAGTGATTGGTAAAGAAGTTAATTTCTTTTCTAAAATTGACCACTCATGCATAGGATATACAAAAAGGCAATTATCTAAACCACGGGTAGCCACAAATTTTTCGCTAAGCTCCTCGCGAAGCTTGGCAGGTATGATCACACGGCCCTTTGAATCCATATTATGTTGATATTCACCCATAAACATGTGGCATCACCCTTTCACCATTCACCACCACTATGCACCACTTTCCACCACTTTATTTTTATTATTCTCTATGAAACACAAAAGTCCTTTTTTTAAATAAAAAAAATTTATAACAATTTTGCCAACTGATGCATAAAATAAAGCTGAAAGGAAAAGGGGGGAATCAGTTATGAAGGTAAATATCTTTTTTGCCTGGACTAAAAATAAAGATAAAAGTAATGAATATACAAAGTCATTTGGTACCGGGTTCAAACTCCCATCATTTTTGAAATGGTTAAAAATATTCAGTAAAAAAGATAAAAAAAAGACTTAATCCTCTTCTGGATTAAGCCTTTCTTCTTATAAACCTTATAGTATTAATTTTTAAATTAATCTATAAGGTTTTTTATTTTTGTTTTTGTAGGATAAAACATATTTTTATCCCTCCTATTTTATTCCCTTATGCTGATAACTGATATATAAAGCAATAAAAGTTACTGCTATATAAATCATCAACATACCCATCTGGAATAGCAAATCCATAAACAACTGTCCTTCTGCAAAAGCCCGATTTAAAATATCAAAGTAATAATATGTAGGAAGTGCTTTTGATATTTTAGTCATAAAATTTACACCCATATTACCATAAAGAGGAAAGATTAACAATATAAGATATATAGGAGTACCGATAACTCCAGTTGCTTTCTGGTCTTTAGAAAGTAAACCTACTATCATCCCCAGAAAAATCGAACTTATTGAAGCCAATATTGTGCTAATCAATATAATTGGTAAATAGGAAAATGATACACCTGTTATTAAAATCATAATAAAGGTCACAATTATTACAGAAATAAAAGTAAACAAACCTTTTCCAATAAATACTTCTGTAGGTGTTGCCGGTGATAAAACCAGAACACCCATAGTATTTTTTTCTTTTTCTTCGGCAATAATCATAGATGGAACATACATTCCTACCATTACTACCAGAAACATCAAACCTGCAGCCAGGGCATATCCTGTCGGCATATCAGCCATAAACTGATCCCAGAGGATAGTTAAGACAATGGGTAGAAAAAACATATATATAACACTTGTATTGCTTTTTACATCCTGTATCTCTTTTATAAAAATAGCTTTTATTCTATTAATACTGATCACTCAAGATCCCTCCCGGTTACATTGACAAATATATCTGCAAGAGTTGGTTCATTAGAATGTATAGAAATAAGATTTCCATTTTTAATTAAATCAGCTACAAATTCAGCTGTTTTATCACCTGCAGACGGCAGCACCTTCTCCTTCGTCCTATTCCCATTATCATAAATTATATATAATTCTTCACGACTATACTTTATTTTAAGCTGATCTGGCTCTCCACTGGCAACAATTTCACCTCTATCAAGAAAAGCAACCCGGTCACAAAGTTTATCAACTTCTTCCATGTTATGGGAAGTAAGCAAAATAGTAATACCATTTTCATTTAGTTTTTTCAATAACTTATGTATATTATCTGCTGAAGCCGGGTCTAACCCTGAAGTAGGTTCATCCAGAAATAGTATTTCAGGATCATGTAGTAAAGCTCTTACCAGTAATACCCTCTGTTTCATACCCTTGGATAGATCCTCTACTTTTGTATGTCTTTCCTGATACAAGTTAACTTTTTTCAGATACTTTTCAACATTAGCTAGATTACTTTCATATAATCTTGAAAAAAAGTTTAAGTTTTGTTCAACAGTTAACCGCTCATACATATTTGTGTTTTCAGGAACAATACCAATTATTTTTTTTAGACTATTATCCTGAACATCCTTTTCTAATATTCGTGCTTTACCATAACTGGGTAATATCTGTCCAGTTAAAATATTAATTGTAGTAGTTTTTCCGGCACCATTTGGACCCAGCAGACCAAATATTTCTCCTTTTTCAATATTAAAACTTATACCTGATAATGCCTGTTTATCACCATACTTTTTCTTCATATCCTGTACCTTTATCAAATTCATCCCTCCTTTTTTAATTTGTAATATTATTTTAACATTGTCTGGACTGAAAATCAGCAAATTTGCACTAAACGGCTCATTTAGTTTCTAAAAAGAGTAAATGAAAGGTTGAAAGGTGCATATATCAGCATGAATTAAATACCAATTATGCCTTCAAGATCTTTATATTTATTTTTACTTAAAGGTACAGTTGTCTGATTCGGGTCATCCAATATCAGACTATAACTATTACGTGTCCAGGGCATTACTTCTCTTACATGCTGCATATTTACTATATAGGAGCGGTGGGAGCGGAAAAATCCAAAAGGCTTTAATCTCTCCTCCAGTTCTGTCAGTGTTCTGGGACAGGGAAATTCTTCACTACCACTATGCAAAAGTGACTTGCCATTATAACTTTCTATATATGTTAATTCTTGTGGGTCAAACAAAATTATTTTCTCTTCTAATTGAGCCGGTATTCTCTCTATTTTTAACTTTTTATGCTCTTTATTCATATGTTCCTGACTGACTATATCCTGATTGTTTTTTGGATTATCTTCCCAGTTTGCTATTTTACCTATTTTAAGCTCACCTATTCTATCAGCCAGGGTTTTTGCTTCTTCTCGGGAAGTTGTTGTAATTAGTACTGCTGTTCCTGTTTCGGACAGTGATAATATTAATCTTCGTAATATTTCTCTGGTATCAAGGTCTACCATAACTGTAGGTTGATCCAATAATAGTAAATCAGGCTGATGAATAATAGCCCTTGCCAGTTGAACTCTTGCCTTAAAACTATGATTAAATTCTTTTAGTCTTTGATGCTGTCTATCCAGTAAACCTGTCATCTCAATTACCTCATCGATACGAGAATTATTTACCCCATACAACTTGCAAAAACAGTTTAAATACTGTCTGGTTGTTAATCTTTGATAAAAACCCAGGTCTGGTCTAACAACACCTATTTTTTTAGTATGTTTTTTATCATTTATCTCTACTTTAACACCAGCAATATATACTGCCCCAGAGGTAGGCAAAGTGTTACCTATGATCAAATCAAAAAGTGTGTCTTTACCTGAATCTTCTTCTGTAGTAATTAAAGCAAGTATTTGACCAGACTTTATTTCAAAAGAAATATTACTTAGTTTATTTTCACCCGATATTTTTTTAGTTAAGCCCTTAACACTAAGAATTTCACTTTTAGTACCCATTTTTACTATCAACTCCACTTCCTGAATAGAGGATACTTATAAATTATACGATTATTTTCTCCTATCTTTTCCATTTAGGCTGCGGGCTCTAAAAATACCCTTTTCTCCAAAGTTATCTTTTATTTTGTCGATAGTTTTTGTAATACCTTCTATTTTCTTTTTACTGTCAAATAAAGATAATTGTGTTGTCTCATTTTTTTTAAGATTACTTACGCCTATCCCCAGCAGTCTAACCGGTTTATTTAATAATCTTTTTACTAAATTTTTTCCCACCCGATAAATTGTATCAGTATCATTAATGAAATCGGCTATAGTTGAACGGCGGGTATAGGTCTTAAAGTCAGCATAACGTATTTTGATAAATATGGTGCTACCTCTCAGCCCTTTTTTTCTCATTCTTCTGGAAACGCGTTCTGACATTTCCATTAAATGCGCATAGATACTATCTTTATCTGCTAAATCTTCAATAAAGGTCTCCTCATGACTGATTGATTTAACTTCTTCCTCTGTACTAACCCGTCTATTATCAATACCACGGCAAAGTTTATATAATTTTGTGCCTGACTTTCCAAAAAGAGCTTTTAAATCATTCTGGGATAATTGTTTTAAATCTCTAATTGTCTTAATTCCTCTACTTTCCAGTAATTCAGCACTTTTTTTGCCAACACCCCAGATTTTACGGACTGATAAGGGCTCAAGGATATTATCAATTTGATCTTCTTCAATTATAAAAAAACCATCTGGTTTATCCATATCTGAAGCTAATTTAGCCAGAAATTTATTGGGAGCCAGACCAATAGAAGCCGTTATACCCAGCTCTTCTTTTATCTTATTTTTTATTTTACTTCCAATTTGATAGGAATCACCAAATAATTTATGACAGCCGGTCAGGTCTAAAAATGCTTCATCTATGGAAATCTTTTCTACAAGTGGTGTAAAACCTTTGAAAATATCAAAAATTTTTGCTGAGATTTCTTGATATCTCTTCATCCGACCAGATACAAATATACCGTCAGGGCACAGTCTTTTAGCTTCAACAATTGCCATCGCCAAATGAACACCATATTTTCTGGCTTCATATGAAGCAGTTGATACTACACCCCGGTTATCCAGATGAGTCCCACCCACAATAACCGGTTTACCCTTAAGTTCCGGGTTGTCCAGCTGTTCAACTGCTGCAAAAAAAGCATCCATATCTATATGCATAATGTCAAGTGGCATAATAATCAACTCTCTTTAACGAAAAATGGCAACCGTTAAATTGATTGCCATTCAAGTGCTAATTCAATAAGTTTATCTATTAAAATATTATATTTAATTCCGGTTACTTCCCAGAGTTTAGCATACATACTGTACTGTGTAAAACCGGGAATTGTATTAATTTCATTAACAAATATTTTGTTATCTTTATCCCGAATAAAGAAATCAACTCTGGCAAAACCTCTCCCATCAATTGCTTTAAATGACTTGATTGCCTTATCTTTTATATCTTCAGTAAGATAGCGGTCAAGTTTAGCAGGAATTATTAACTCGGTTGTTTTGTCCTGATATTTTGCTTCATAATCATAAAACTCATGGCTATTAATTATTTCTCCAGGTAGAGATGCAATTATCTTCTTATTTCCCAGTACAGAAGACTCAACTTCCCTACCTTTAATATATTCTTCAATTATTACTTTATAATCATGTTGATAGGCTTTTTTTAAAGCCTGATTCAATTCTTCAGCTTTATTTACCTTACTTATACCTATACTTGAACCCATATTTGCAGGTTTTATAAAACAGGGCCAGCCAATATCGTTATTTATTTTTTCTATAACTTTATTTTTATCATCTTCACCATATTTATTTAGAAGGGTATAATTACCCTGTGGTATATTGCTATATGAAAATAATTTTTTCATTACTGCTTTATCCATACCTGCCGCGGATGATAACACACCAGCACCAACATAGGGTATATCTAGCATCTCCAGAAAACCCTGCATTTTTCCATCTTCACCATAAGGGCCGTGTAAAACAGGAAAAACAAGATCCAGGTTTTCCTTGAGAAATGGTTCAAGGGACATAGCAATAGTTCCTGATTCATCAGCATCAACACATCTTATCTTCTTATCTTCCAGTATTTCCATAGAAGACTTTTGATCAAGCCAGTAACCATTTTTACTAATTGCGTATGGTTTTATCTGGTACTTGCCTGAATCCGCTGCAGAATAGATAGCCCTGGCAGACATAATTGATACTTCATGTTCCTCAGAACGTCCTCCAAACAAAAGTCCAACTTTTAACCTGCTCATTACTTCCCCCCTCTATATTAAATTTGTATAATATATATTTACGATTTAAGAAGTAAATTATGATTTAAAATAATCCAGATGCATTGCTTCCCTGACCTCTTTCATTGTTTGCCTGGCAATTTCGCGTGCCTTTTTTGTCCCATCAAGCAGTATTTCATCAACAAGTTCTGGATTATTATCATATTTAACCCTGCGTTCACGCATCGGTTCCAATAAATTATTTATTTTACCAGCAAGATTCTTTTTACAAGCTACACAGCCTATAGTCCCTGCTTTACAGGACTCTTCAATTTCGAGCACTTCTTCTTCATTAAAAGCTTTATGATATTCAAAAACAGTACATACTTCCGGATGACCCGGGTCATCTTTTCTAATACGGGCAGGGTCTGTTTTGGCCTGCATTATTCTTTTATCAACCATATCACTGGCATCAGATAAATAGATAGCATTATCAAGACTTTTACTCATTTTATTTTTTCCGTCTAAACCAACTAGACGTGGAAAATCTCCAACTAATGCTTCAGGTTCAGGAAATACTGGTGCATACATTTGATTAAATTTCCTAGCAATTTTTCTTGTCTGTTCAACATGAGGTAGTTGGTCTGAACCAACCGGTACTAAATTGGCTTTACAGAAAGTAATATCTGCAGCCTGGCTTACAGGATACCCCAGAAAACCATATGTCATATCATTATATCCATACTGAGAAGCCTCATTCTTGATGGTTGGATTATGCCTTAATTGATTTACAGTTACAATCATTGAATAAAAAATAGTCAGTTCAGCAATTTCAGGTATTAAAGACTGAACCAGGATAGTTGTTATTTCAGGGGCTATTCCCACTGATAAATAATCTTTTGCTACCTGTCTTACATCCTGAGATAACTTTTCTGGTTCTTTAAAATTTGTTGTTAACGCCTGTACATCAGCAATAATTAAAAAAGTGTCATATTCATGCTGCAGCTGGACACGGTTTTTTAAACTTCCTACATAATGTCCCAGATGCAACTTACCTGTAGGTCTATCTCCTGTTAATATCCTTTTTTGTTTATTCGCCATATATTATCAACCCTTCTTTTTGGTAGATTTTTAAAACAATAAATTTTTATTTATAATATCAAAGTTTTTTCTATGAGTCAAGAATTTGGATATCTTACAACATCCAATAAATTTGACAGATCAGTGATTCCTCTGATAAAATATAAATAGTAATAATTATTAATAAGTTTAGGAGGATTAAAGATGCCAAAGAAAAAATACCGAATGACAAAACAGCGGAAATTGATTTTAGAGACTTTACAAAGTACAGACACACATCCAACAGCTGACTGGGTATATGAAAAAGTAAAAAAAGAAATCCCCAATATTAGTTTAGGTACTGTCTATAGAAATTTAAATTTGCTGGCGGATATGGGTAAAATTATGGTGTTAAATTACGGAAGTTCTTACAGCCGTTTTGACGGTAATCCAGATAATCATTATCATTTTACCTGTGAAAAATGTGAAAAAGTTTTTGATATTGATATACCACTTGATGAAGAACTGGATAAACAGGTTACTGAGAAAACACCATATTATGTAACAAAACATAGAACAGAATTTTATGGTTTATGTCCTGATTGCCAAAAACAATATTGAAGAAGAACCCAAAACCCGTATTTACGGGTTTTTTTCTTTATATACCTTTATTTGCTTTCTGGCCATTGCATCCACCAGTTCATTATATTCATTTCCAGAATGACCTTTTACTTTTACATACTCTATATCAAATTTTTTTATAATACTATCAAGTTTAAGCCAGAGATCTTTATTTTTAACAGCTTTATTATTGGATGTTTTCCACCCTTTTGCTTTCCATGACTTCAACCAGGTTTTTAATCCCTGAAGCACATAATTAGAGTCAGATATTAATTTCACTTTTGAGCCTTCATTAATCATTTTTAGTCCTTCTAAAACAGCCATCATTTCCATCCTATTATTGGTTGTACTAGGTTCGAATCCTTTAACTTCAACTTCATTCTTTCCCTCTATAGCAACAGCAGCATAACCACCTGGGCCAGGATTCCCAGAACAGGCACCATCAGTATAGAGAAGTATTTCATTTCCCAGTAAATTGTCTTTTCTAATCCAACCTGAATTGGCGTTATTTTTCATATCTAACTCCTTGATATATGGTTTTATATCTATAATTGGAGTACCATCAACTGCATCAATACCTGAAATATATATTTTATTATCTTGGATTCTAATCAATTCAACAACACTAATAGCAACAGGATTTGGCCTATTTGGTGTTCTGGTAGCAAAAAGACCTACTTCTTCATTATTTTTATGTAATTTCAATTTAAAATCTTTTTGATCTATTTTATTAAGATAAAAAATAACATATATATATTTAAATCTATCCAATTTTTCAAGTGCATTTTTATACTTATCATCTATTTCTAAAAAATGACCTTCTTCCTGACTTAGAGGCTGATCAGGTACATCATCCTGATCATAGTTTGTCCTGATAAAACCTACTTTTTCAAATTTCATATTAACTTTTGTCACCCCCCAAATTTATCCTATAAACTTATTTACAAAAAATTAACTATTACTTAATCTTTATTTTCAAGTTCATCAAGTAACCTTACAGCCCTTCTAAGATGAGGTATGACAATAGAACCACCTACCACCAGAGCTATATTAAAGATCTCATAAAATTCTTCTTTAGTAACACCTTCTTCTTTACATCTTGTAATATGATAGGTTATGCAATCATCACACCTTAGTACCATCGATGATACAAGACCCAGCATTTCTTTGGTTTTAGCTGATAAAACCCCTTCATCATAACAGCGGGTATCTAAGTTGAAAAATCTTTTTATATTCAAATTGCCTTCTTCAAGAATTTTATTATTCATCTTTTCACGAAATTCACGAAACTCCTTAAGTTTATCTGCCATATTATCTCCTTACTTTAATCTTTTTTATTTCATAGTCTAATTTAACTTTATATAAAATTAGACTATTTATATTAATTATAATTATAAAATAACTTGTGCCTTATTATTATACACATCTATAATTTTAACATATATTTTTTATCGCGTAAAATAAAAAACATCTGCTATAGAACTGCAGATGTTTAGATATATTGTAAATTTATATACTGTGTTTAAATAAATTTTTCAGCTATAGCTGCTATAATTAAGCATAGTCCAAATATTTGATATACCTGTACAGTACGTGCATTTGCTTTAATTAATTTAGCAATATTATCGTAATGTTTTCCTGCAACTTTAACTGCCTGATAAACTAATGGTAGACTAACAAATGGAAGTAACCAGATTGGATTACCCGTAAAAATAGTTATTATAATTAGTGATAGATAACTGGCAGCAAACAATAAAGCATATATTTTTACACCCTTTTGTTTGCCCAATCTAACTACCCAGTTATATTTTTTTCCTTTTTTATCAGCTTTATAATCTGGATACTGGTTAATCCAGAGTACATTAGCAATTAAAAAACCAACCGGGAGAGATACCAATATTACTGGTAAAGATATACTACCAGTTTGGACCATATATGTTCCTAATACAATTAAAGGCCCAAATGTTAAGCCAACAGTTAATTCTCCTAAACCTCTATAAGCAAGTTTAAATGGCGGAACACTATATATTATTGAAAAAATAAATCCTGATAATCCAATCCATATTATTGATGGTTCATGATAAAAACAGATATATAGACCAATTAAACTACCAGCTGTCATTGTTAAAAAAGCTATTATCTTTGTTTCTTTGGTATTTAACAGACCATCAACAATTGTTTTCTTACCTCCACTAAATGGAGTTCTTTCCTCTGGAGTAACATAACGGTCAACACCGGAATTATAATCTACTATTTCGTTAATTGCATTTTTACCTATTTCAATCATATAGATTCCTATTATTGTCCAGATAAACCAGTAAATATTCAGTCTTCCTTTTCTACTAAATGCCATAGCAGCTCCAATTAACATTGGTATAGTTGAGGCTATCCATATTTTAGGGTCAGCTAACTGCCAGAATCCTTTCCATATTCTTTTTCTCTTATTTTCCATTATTCAATGTCCCCCTTTACTCATTACTATATTAGTAATTATAATACCTAGTATAAACAACTAATATTATATAGTTTATTATTATATGTTACAATTGCAAATAGATAATCTTATTCAGTATACAATTTAATGATTTTAGCATTGTTTACATCTAAAGATACTTCCAGTTTTTGATTAAAAATATGAAGAACTTTATTATTTATCAAATTCACCGCTTTATAAACATCACTGTCTAAATTATATTTTATATTTTTTTTAGATTCATTGCCATTAATAATAATTACGATTTGTTCATCTTTGTATTTACGTTTAATTACAACCACATCATCTAGCGTTGATATTTTTAAATCACCTTTGTTTAAGGCTTTCTCCTTTTTCTTAAGAGATATCAATTTTTGATAATATTGATATAACTGTTTATCAGGTTTTATTCCATTTGGTCTTTCTTCCCAGAGCATTGTTCTTCTATTATCTGGGTCACTGCCCCCTTTCATACCAACTTCATCACCATAATAAATCATAGGTGCACCTGGTAAGCTAAATTGAATTAAAACAGCTGTTTTTAGCAGACTTTTACTGCCGTTTGCTTTCATTAAAAATCTGATAGTATCATGACTGCCAATAAGATTTTGTAGTGAATAAACAGCCTGGTATGGGTAATTACCCAGTATTTTATTGAGACGCTCAACAAATCTTTTATTATTATCCTTCCCTTCAACCAAAAATCTTAATAAAGCTTCCCTGAAACGATAATTCATAACGCCATCAAATTCGTCACCCTGTAAATATTCATCAGCATTATACCATATTTCACCAGTAATATAAGCATCAGGATTAATATCTTTTACATACTTTCTCCAATTCTTCCAGAATAGAGGACAGGTTTCTTTAACTTCATTTGCCACATCCAGGCGCCATCCATCTACACCATCTGAAGGATTACCATCCTGGTTTGGATCCATCCATTTTTTTGTTATCTCATAAATATAATCAACAACTTCTTGATTGGTAACATTTAATTTTGGTAAACTTCCAATATCACTCCATGCTTCATAATTGGGATGGAGCCCATGCACACGCTGCTGATACAGAGATACAATTGGATAATCATTAATAAAATACCAATCCCAATACTTTGACTCTTCACCATTTTCAATAATGTCCTGGAAGGCATAGTGTTCATAACCAGTATGATTAAAAACTGCATCTATAATGACCTTAATCCCTCTTTGATGACAGGCATCAATAAATTCAACAAATAATTTTTCTGAGGAATTATAGTCTCCTTTAACAGCTAGAGAATCATCAATAAATTCATAACCAGCAGTATTATACCGGTGGTTGGCTGAGGCCTTAAAAATCGGGTTTAAATATATTGCATTGATTCCTAAATTAGATAGGTAATCTAGTTTTTGTTCAATCCCCTGAAAGTCACCACCATAGAAAACATATAATCCAGCTTTTCTATTAATTTTATTAGTACTATCAGCAAACATACCTGTTTCAAGATATTCTTTATTACTGGAGTTTATACCCTGACCCCATTTAGGCGTTATATTTTCAAATCTTTTCTTTTCAGATTTGTATGTTTCAATTAACTCAGGATCATTAGCTAAACAGCCGTTGTAAAATCTATCTGGAAAAATTTGATAAAACACTGCACTTTTAACCCAGTCAGGTGTTGTAAATAATTGTTGCTCTGATAAAGAAACTTGATACCAGTCCGGTATGGACTTTGACACACCACTTTTACCAAACCATATACCTTTAATTTTGTCAAAAATAGCAAAACGATATTTTAATTTATTACCACTTACCTCTATTTCCTTCTGCCAATAGTCATAATCTTCATCAACAGCAACTAAATCCATTCTTTCATTACTTATTCCCTTTTCATCAGTGTAATTTACAACTACCTTAAATACATCATTTTTCCAGGTCTTTATTGTTATTATAACTTTATCTTCATCATACTTATTTAAGTACTTTCTTAGCTGCGGATCATGACTCAAAGCTTGTTTGATTATTTTTCCATCTCCAATTTTTCCACTTTGTTTGATATCAGGTCCAACTTTAATAATGGAATTTTCTCCTCCATAACCATCATCAATATATTCAGCACTATATGGATCTTTAAACCAGTATGCACCTTTATTAATTACAAACTTATACTGATATTCACCTTCCTTTAAACCTATAGTAATTTTATATTCACCATCACCATTTTCATCATACATCTTAGTTTTATCTGGTTCCCAGTTATTAAAAGAACCCGCTAAATGTACAGTCTTTACTCCTTTTATCTCCGGTCTGAACTTAAATGTAATCTGATATTCATTGGCAAATGCAGTATTAGTTAAAAATATAGGTATGAAAATCAAACTAATAAACAACAAAACCATTCTTTTTTTCATTTTTTTCATAGAGAAACCCCCTGGATATAAACTTATTCCCTAGATTAATATTAATTCCAGACGACTTTTCTATTTTATATTATAATTACCGGTCACTTTTTCTTTTATCTTAATTAAGCAAACCAAAACGGTCTAAAGGCCAGTACCTTAATTTCAATTTACCCTTGATTCTTCTTTCTGCAACAAAACCCCAGAATCTTGAATCATAACTATTATCTATGTTATCACCAGCAGTAAAATAATAATTATCATTCAATTGGACTTTTTTATCCATAATTAAATTATAAAGAATATCTCTATCCACTATAGGACCGGTTAAATCTTTATCATTCAAAATTATATCTGCAGATAAAACTCTGGTAATATCATCAAGCATACTCTTATTTGATATATCTGATTTAATTAATTTTTTTAGCTCTTCTTTAGAATACTTACTTTGATTTATAAGAAAATCAGCACTATTCATTTTAATTACATCACCTTTTTCAGGTATGTGCCACTCATTTTTTTCAATGACTGTATGAGGTAAAACATCTGAAAAATTTTTCTGGTAAATATCTTCAGTTAGTTGCTTACCATTTATAACTATATTATCATTATTATATTTAATAGACTCTCCAGGAAGACCTATCAATCTTTTAGTATACCTATTTGAGTTAAGCATTGGCTCCCTGAATACCAATATATCACCACGGTTAAATATATTAAATCTATGAGTAATGCGTTCCCCAAAAAATCTTTCCCCTGCTTTAATAGTTGGATACATCGAACTGGTTGGAACCAGAAAACTACTTATGTAAAACTGGCTCAATATTAAAAATAAAACTATTACTAAAATAAGAGATTCCAGCATTACTGCAACATTTCTTATAATTTTTTTAACTTTTTTGTTTTTAACGTTAAGTTTATTATATAATTTTTTTAAGCCTTTACTACGATATCTAGCAAAAAATTCATCGATATCATCACTTTTTATAAATGTAAAAATAATAAATGATGTTAAAATAAGATAAAGTAATACATATAAAACAATTTCACTCAATTTAAACACCTCATTATATTAGTTTTTTTTATAAGCTATCGCTAGTCACAAACATATAACAATTATATAGTATAATTATGGCTGTTACAAGCAGTCTTCAACAATAATAATTTTATTAAATCACCTGACATATCTTAATATTTCAAAGTTCATATTTTTTTCTTAACAAAATAAAAAACCACCTTATAAATAAGGTAGTTAAAATATATATAAAAATCTCGGCAGCGACCTACTCTCCCACAAAGTCACCCTTGCAGTACCATAGGCGCTGGAGGACTTAACTGCTGTGTTCGAAATGGTCCCTCAGAATCGGCACGTCCTGTGCCCTTCCGGACACTAGAACCTCCTGTTCGTCGGATACAGGTGTTGCCCCTCCGCTATTGCCACCGAAAAACTTAATTACACCTTCAAAAATGCATACAGAAGAAATAAATTGAGATTAAGCCCTCGACC
>JBMCBT010000012.1:0-35365 GCA_048623215.1 Halothermotrichaceae bacterium | reverse complement strand
TAACCAGAAAACTTGAGATCAAATCAAAAGATGAATTTGCTGATTTAACTGACAATTTTAATATGATGGTTAAAAACCTGCGTGAGATTATACTGGAGATTTCAAAATCATCAGCTTCTATTTTAAACATGTCTGAAAATTTTTCGGCCAGTTCTGAAGAAGTAAGTGCTGCTTCAGAGGAAGTTGCTTCAGCAAGCCAGGAAATTGCCAGCGGTACTGAGGAACAGGCAGAACAGACAGATAAGACCAGTAATATTTTGACAGAGATAAAAAATATAAGTGAAAAAGCACATGACAGCTCAGATGAAGTAAATGATGCTGTAGATGAAGCTTATAAGAGCTCAAACTATGGTCTGGAAGTTATGGGCGGTGTTTCGGATAGTATGGACAATATTCTCATTGAGGTTAACAATTCCAAAGAAGAGGTTAATATGCTTGGTGATAAGATTGAGGAAATTAATAATATTATTGAGGCTATTAATTATATTAATGAAGAAACATCACTGTTATCACTGAATGCTACAATAGAAGCTGCCCGGGCCGGTGAGGCTGGACGCGGTTTTGCTGTAGTTGCCAGTGAGATAAGAGAACTTGCTGATAAAACTTCAGATTCTGTTAATGAAATAAGTAATGTGTTTCAGGAGATAAGTGAGGCAAAAACAAAAGTGGTCAAATCAATGGACAAAAGTAATCAATTGGTTAACAGGGGAGAAGAAGCAGTTGATAAAGCAGAATATGTATTTGGAAATATTCGAGAAGCTATTGATAACTCAAAGCAAGCAGTGGATAAGATAAATACCTTTATTGCTGAACAGCTTGAAGGTACCAGGACTATTGAAGGTGCAGTCGATAGTATCAATAAAATAGCTACTTCCAATGCTGAACAGGCACGGCAGTCTGCCAGGGTTAATCAGGAACAGGCTGATACTATAGAAGATATTGCAACAGCCGCAGATGACCTTTCTTCAATGGCCTATCAACTGGAAGAAGTAGTTAAACAATTTAAATTGTAGACCAGCTCAGCTTAAAGCGGCTTTCGGTGACAGGACAAACCGGGGGCCGCTTATAAATTGCCAAAAAAGCGAACAAATGTTTTAATTTTCATTGAAATACTTTGATAAGTATGCTATAATTAGTTTATATTTAAAACAAGGAGAGATAATTATGGAAGATAAGATTGACCAACTCCTGACTGGATTTTATAACTTCAAAAAATTAATGGAAGAGCGATTTGATGGACTGGAAGAGCGAATGGGTAAATTGGAAGAGCGATTTGATGGACTGGAAGAGCGATTTGATAAAATGGAAGATAGAGTCGATAGATTAGAGGATAATATGAATAAACGATTTGGTAAATTAGATAAACAGTACAAGAGTTTCATGAAAGACCTGGGTACAACACGGCGTATGGCTGCAGAAAATATGCGGGATGTAGAAGACCTGGACGAGCGTGTAGAAAAAATTGAAGCTTCAGCATCCTAGGAGTTTTAGTTAGCTTTTGTACATTGTAAGTTTTCAGAAACATATGAGAAAAGCCTATATAGATTGAATAACTGAATATTTTATTGTTTTAATTAGTATAATGCTTATTATTGAGGCTCCTGTTTAGTGGCAAAAACTAAAAAGGAGTCTTTGCTGTATTTTGAAAAAAACCTAACATCACAGTACTTATCGGGCTTTTTATTTGACTTTGATTTTTAATAAACGTATAATTAATATTAAATTGGTAATTAATAAAAATTCATATTATTATACATAAAAACATTAAAGCCGGAGGTGCTTATTGTGGCAGAACAGGAGATAAAAGAAAAGATAAATAAACTACGTGAAGAAATAAGACACCATGAATACAGGTATTATGTACTTGACGATCCAGAAATATCTGATGTAGAATATGACCAGCTGATTCGTAAGTTAGAAGAACTGGAGGCGGCTAATCCTGAGCTGATAACTCCTGATTCACCAACCCAGCGTGTCGGGGGGGAGCCCCTTGATAGTTTTGATAAGGTAGAACATAGTGTACCCATGCTCAGCCTGGGTAATGCTTTTAATACAGGTGAGCTGCGTGATTTTGCTGACAGAGTTTACCGCCTGGCAGGAACCCGTGACATTGAATTTATCGTAGAACACAAGATAGATGGTCTATCAGCTATCTTAAAATATGAGAACGGACGTTATCAGCAGGGTGCTACCCGTGGTAATGGAATTATTGGTGAAGATGTTAGCGAAAATATAAAGACTATCAAGTCATTACCATTAAAGCTGAATGATTCTGTTGATCTGGAAGTACGGGGAGAAGTTTTTATCAGCAAGGATGATTTTGAAAAGATAAATCGCCGAAGGCTTGATAATGGGGAAAATGCTTTTGCCAATCCGCGGAATGCAGCTGCCGGTTCTATTAGGCAGTTAGACCCCAGGATAGCTGCAGGAAGATCACTGTCGATACTTATATATACACTGGTTAGCTTTGGTAGAAAGGCAGAAGAAACGGCAGAGTCCAGTAATACACTTTCTGAAGCACAGGTCAATACACTGCCGGAGAATGAAGAAACTAAAAAACAGGATTTAGATAATAATCAGATAGAGACACATACTGAGGCAATGAACATATTGAAAGAACTGGGTTTTAAAATAAACTGGTATCAAAAATGCAGTAATATAAAGGAAGTTATCGAGCTCTGCCAGGAATGGACAGAAAAGAGGGATGAGCTTCCCTTTGAAATAGATGGCCTGGTGATTAAAGTTAACAATCTGAGCTTAAGAGACAGGCTGGGCTCTACAGCCAAAAGCCCACGCTGGGCTATTGCCTTTAAGTTTCCGGCCCAGAAGAAGACTACAACTGTTAAAGATATTATCATTTCAGTAGGTAGAACCGGGGCTTTAACACCAACTGCTGTACTGGAGCCGGTTGAAATTGCTGGTTCAACTGTAAGTAGAGCTACATTACATAATGAAGATGAAATAAAAAGGAAAGATGTAAGAATAGGTGATAAGGTACTGGTACAAAAGGCCGGTGATGTTATACCGGAAGTGGTCAGGGTAATTAAGGATAAGAGAACCGGAGATGAAGAGGTATTTGCGATGCCCGATAGCTGCCCTATCTGTGGTAGTGAAGTCGTCCGGGAAAAAGGTGAAGCTGTTACCAGGTGTAGTAATATAACAGGCTGTCCTGCCCAGAAAAGAGAGGGAATACTTCACTTTATATCACGAAATGCCATGAATATAGATGGTGTCGGCCCTTCTCTGGTTGACCAGCTACTGGAGAAAGAGTTGATTGAAGATTATGCTGACCTTTATTTTCTGGAGAAGAAGGAATTGATAGCACTGGATAGAATGGCTGAAAAGTCTGCCCAAAATGCAGTTGAGGCTATTGAAGACAGTAAATTACGCCCTTTATATAGATTAATATTTGCACTTGGTATACGTCATGTCGGCGCTGGAGCAGCCCGGGTTTTAACTGAAAAATATAGTTCTATTAGTGAATTAGCTAAAGCTAATACTGAAGAACTGGAAACTATAGAGGAGATAGGGCCAACTATTGCCGACAGTATTGAAAATTTCTTCCAGCAGGAGCATAACCAGGAAGTACTGGATAAACTAAAAACAGCAGGAGTTAAAATGTCTGCAGATCATAAAGAAGATGAAAAGGATGAAATAGAGTCAGTTGTCGGGAAAAAATTTGTTTTTACCGGAGGGCTGGAAAACTATACACGCCGTGAAGTCAAGGATATGGTTGCTGATGCTGGTGGTAAGGCAACTTCCAGTGTTAGCAGCAATACAGATTATGTAGTAGCAGGTGAAAATGCCGGCTCTAAACTGGATAAAGCAAAAGAGCTGGGAATTATTATCTTATCCGAGGAAGAATTTATTGAGCTTTTTAATTAGGAATATTATGGTTTGTCTACAAAAAGGTCAATACCAGGCTGAGCACTTTTTTAAATGAACAGGTTCTAAGAGCGGTAACCAGTCTGGCTGTAGAAGAAATACATGGTAAAGATATGTATCGGCAGCGTTTAGAGTATCAGGAGAGCCGGCATTTTTATTTGACTGAGTTTACTATAGGTCAGTTGAGTTTATTTGGTAGTTTTTAATATTTAATTGATAAAGGGGTGAGATAATTGATTAATAAAAATGATGTAGAACATATAGCCGAGCTGGCACATTTAAAAATAGAGGAAGAAGAGAAAGAGGAATTTACCAGACAGCTGGGAGATATTATTAACTATGTTGAAAAACTTAGTGAACTTGAAACAGATGAGGTTGTACCAACTGCCTATACAGTACCCATGAAAAATGTACTGCGGGAAGATAAGGTTGAGCCTTCTCTTGATAGAGAAAAAGCAGTTGCCAGTGCACCGGATAGGAAGAATGGACAGTTTAAGGTGCCGAAAATTATTGGTGAATGACCTCTGCATTAAATATTTTTTTACTGCAGCAGTTAACTGCTAGCTTATTTGTTAATAGTTAGAGAATGATATATATGGGAGGGTTGTTAAATTGGAGTTATATGACTTAACGATACATGAGTTAAAAGATTTGCTTGATAAAAATGAAATATCTGCTGAAGATATTCTGGATAGTTATTATCAGAGAATAGCTAAGGTAGAGGATAAAGTAAAGTCCTATCTTACTTTAACTGAAGGTAAAGAACGTCAGCTGGCTTTAAATTATGGAGATGCTAAAGCCAGTCAGTGTGTGGAAGCAGGTAGAGATGCTGGAGGCCTGGAAGGGCAGCTTGCTGGAATACCACTGGCTGTTAAGGATAATATCAGTACAGAAGGCATAAAAACTACCTGTGCTTCACGGTTTCTTAATAATTATAAACCACCATATGATGCTACAGTGGTAAAGAAACTAAAAGAGGCTGGTGCTCTGATACTGGGCAAGACCAATATGGATGAGTTTGCCATGGGAGGTTCAACGGAAAATTCAGGATTTCACCCTACATATAATCCCTGGAGTTTGAATCATGTACCGGGGGGCTCAAGTGGAGGTTCTGCTGCAGCTGTAGCTGCTGGGGAGGCTGCCGGTGCACTGGGTTCAGACACAGGAGGCTCGATTCGACAGCCGGCAGCTTACTGTGGAGTGGTAGGTTTAAAACCTACCTATGGTAATGTTTCCCGCTACGGTCTTGTTGCCTATGCTTCTTCACTGGATCAGATAGGGCCGATTACAAAAGATGTTGAAGATACTGCACTCCTTATGAATGTAATCAGCGGACATGACCCACTGGACTCAACATCAGTTAAGATGGACAAACATGATTATACAGCTTTTTTAAAAGAAGATGTTAAAGGTATGAAAATCGGTCTGCCGAAAGAGTATTTTTCTATGGATTTTGACTGTGAAGTGAGAGAAAAAGTACTGTCAGCTGTGGAAAAACTGGAAGAAGCAGGAGCAGTAGTGGAAGAAGTAAGCCTGCCCAGTGCTGATTATGCTCTTTCCTCATATTATATAATAGCTCCGGCAGAAGCCAGTTCCAACCTGGCCCGTTATGATGGTGTTAGATACGGTTTTCGTAGTGATAATGCCGATAGCCTTGATCAGATGTTTGTTAATACCAGAAATGAAGGTTTTGGTGATGAGGTAAAAAGAAGAATTATGCTTGGTACATATGTGTTAAGTTCAGGATATTATGATGCCTATTATTTAAAGGCGCAAAAAGTAAGGACACTTATTAAAGAGGATTTTAATAAATTGTTCGATAAATATGATCTATTGATTTCTCCGACTACACCAACCACTGCTTTTGAGGTAGGGTCTGTAACTGATCCACTTGAAATGTATCAGATGGATGTCTTTACTGTACCGGTAAATATTGCTGGAATACCTGCTATTTCAGTACCCTGTGGTTCTGATAGCAGTAAGCTGCCGGTAGGATTACAGATTATGGGGCCTCATTTTGGTGAAGGTAAAATAATACAGGCAGCTTATACTCTGGAACAAATACTGGATATTAAAGATAATAAGCCGAATCTGGAGGTGAAATCATGAGTAAAGACTATGAAGTAATAATTGGACTGGAAGTACATGCCCAGCTGGATACCAATTCCAAGATATTTTGCAGCTGTTCAACTGAGTTTGGAGCCAAGCCCAATACCAATACCTGTCCTGTCTGCCTGGGGCTGCCGGGTACACTGCCTGTACTGAATAAAAAGGTAGTAGATTATGCAGTCACGGCTGGACTGGCTTTAAATTGTGATATAGCTGAATACAGCAAATTTGACCGTAAGAATTATTTTTATCCAGATTTACCGAAAGCCTATCAGATATCTCAATTTGATTTACCGATTTGCACAGATGGGTATATTGAGATAAATATTGATGATGGGACTAAGAGAATTGGTATTACCCGGATTCATATGGAAGAAGATGCAGGTAAATTGATTCATCAGGGTAGTATTGACAAATCTACAGGAAGTCTTGTTGATTATAATAGAACTGGTGTCCCTTTAATAGAGATAGTCAGCGAACCGGATATGCGCAGTCCTGCAGAAGCACGAGCCTATTTAACAGAACTCAAACATATACTTGAATATCTGGGCGTGTCTGACTGTAATATGGAGGAAGGGTCTTTACGTTGTGATGCCAATGTATCAATCAGGCCTTTTGGTCAGGAAGAGTTTGGTACAAAAGCAGAATTGAAAAATATGAATTCATTTAGTGCTGTAGAAAAGGCGTTAAAGTATGAAGTTAAACGTCAAAAAGAAGTAATTGCTGTCGGTGGAAAAGTAGTTCAGGAAACAAGAACATGGGATAACAGTCTCAATAGGACAATATCCATGAGAGGAAAAGAAGAGGCCCATGACTATCGTTATTTCCCCGAACCAGACCTGGTACCACTGGAGGTCAGCCGTGACCGGGTTGATAAAATAAAGGCTGATTTACCAGAATTACCGCGGGAGAGGAAAGGCCGTTTTATAGAAGAATATGGGCTTCCAGTTTATGATGCTGAAGTTTTGACTGACACCCGGGTATTGGCAGATTTTTTTGAAGAAAGTGTAAATGCTTATGATGACCCCAAGACAGTCAGCAACTGGATCATGGGAGATTTTCTGAGATTGGTAAAAGAGGAAGATATAGCTGTAGATGAAACCAGACTTACCGGTAAACTGCTGGGCAAAATGCTGAATCTAATGGATAATGGTACTATCAGCAGTAAAATAGCCAAAACGGTTTTTGAAGAGATGTTTAGAACCGGTAAAGATCCAGAAGTAATTGTTGAAGAAAAAGGATTAAAACAGATAAGTGATAAAGATAAACTGGCAGAAGTAGTAGAGGGGGTAATAGCAGATAATTTAAAGGCTGTTGAAGATATCAAAAATGGTAAGGACCAGGCAGTAGGATACCTTGTCGGTCAGGTTATGAAAGAGACACGCGGTAAGGCCAACCCACAGATGGTAAACCAGATGCTGCGAGAAAAGATACAGGGATAAAAAATTATATTTTAAAAAAGATAGTATAAAATATATTTTTAAGTATAACATCATGTTTTTAGAGAAAGATATTAAATATTATTGACACAGAACCTTAAATTATTAAGGGAAATAGACACAAAAACATGATAGGAGGTGATACTTTTGGGTGATAAAGAATGCAATACTGTGATGGCAGTTTTGGTTGATAAAAGAACAGATGCTGCTCCAAAAGTACAGAAAATACTTACAGAACATGGGTGTATTATAGATGCCAGGATAGGGCTTCATAATATCCAGGGATGTTCGGAAGACGGCCTGATTCTGCTGCACCTATGTGGTACAGATGATGATATACAGGCTTTAGAAGAAGAATTATCGACAGTACATCGGGTTAAAACTAAAAAGATGAGCATAAGCTTTGATCAATAGATAAATAAAACCCGCCGATTAATCAAATCGGCGGGTTTTAATTTATCATTCCATTAATTTATTCATTATTATCTACGTATTCTTTTTTTATCAGGTCATCAACAGTATCAAATCCTTTAAAATTTTGCGAAAGACTGTGATAGGCTGCTGCAAAAGTGGTCATCAGCCAGGGTGTTTAGAAATCCCGGAATTAGTACCAGCAAAAATAATTTGCCTTTATGCCCTTTAGTTATTTTGGCACTATAGCTGACAGCTTCCTCAAAGGTATAATCTTTGTCTATAATAGCAATCAGGCTCATCATATATTTTAAGGCCCAGATAATACCTGGTATAATCAGTAATAAGAACCCTCCTGTACTAATAACCATTAGGAGAGAAGCTGTTAATAAGATGGTGCCATAACTGGAAAAGCCGGTGAAGATATCTTCAATAGATGTTTCTTTTTTTCTAACAAGCAGTAGGAGGAAATAACATATACCAGCTGATAGAACGGGTAATGTAATAAATTCTATGATTAATAAAAATATAGAAAGAGCGATCAGGCCAGTATTGAATAGGTAGATTAATAAGGTTCCATTTAATCCCATCAGGATTGACAGGAAGATAATTGTCAGTGGCCTTTTAACAAATGCTGACCAGCCCTGTGATAGCCATCCATCCAGAGTAATATTAGTCATTATTATCACCCTTTTCTTCATTAATATTTTGATTATCATCAATATTTAGCTTTTTATCTGCTGTTTCATTTATTATATCTATTTTAAAGTGTTTATGCTTTCCATAATTTTTTTCTTTTTCATCGGATTTACTTTCTATCTTTACTTTAAAATTATTAATTTTACTGCCGTTATCTTTATTCCAGTTAAGAATCTTCTCCTCATATGTTCTGGACAGGTTATTATAGGCAGCTGCAATTGTCAGCAGCATCCAGGGTGAAATGACGAAGATAGAGATAGCGAAAAATATTATAATTAATAGTACTATTATAGTGGATGACTTAGGTATTATTACTGTAAAAAAGCTGATAAACTGCATCAGTACCTGTAATATAAAGTTGATCATAAAAGGGATTAAAGTTAGAACAAATAGTTTTAGCTTATGGCCATAGGTGATTTTAGCACTATAACTGATGGAGTCTTCTGCTGAATATTTTTTGTCAACTACGGCAAATTTACTGAAATAATACTTGAATATAAAGACAAAACCAGGAATATAAAACAGCAGAAACCCTCCCAAGATAATCAGCTGTGTTAGAAAAATGGTCAGCCATGCCGGCCAGAAAAAGGAAAATGGTTTAAAGACATCAGTTATCTTTCCTTTCTTACCTCTTACTAATTTTAATAAAAGATATGAAAAACCGGTATCTATGATAGGTGCCAGGAAAAATCCAGCAATAAATAGTATTATAAAATATATAGATAAAAGATAAGTAGTTTCTGGTGCCAGTTGAGTCTTTAAATCAGGCAGGTTTAGCTGGTCTATCTGGACTGCGTGATTTAACAGCAAACCGGGAATGATAAAAGCACCTATACTTAATAAAAATAACAATAAAATCAGGCCGATAAGTATACCAAAATTGTTTTTATATGTTTTCCAGCCTGTTGTTAACCAGCTGTTTATTGATACCTCCATTTTATACCCCCCAACAACTTTCCTCTAACAACTTCTGCATGACTGATATTATTTATAATTAATTAAGTACTATTTTTTACTTATATCTTATATATTTATATATTTGTATATTCATATTTTTAATCCTGCTAATTTAGATATTTATATAAATAATCTTCAGAAAATCCATCAGAAATGAAGCAAGTATTTTAGCTGAGAATCTGTCAATGATTTAGGCCAGTTAGTTTATCATAGATATTAATTCGACAGGAGAGCGCTAATATATTGCACAAAATAACAATAAATGGTATAATAATCATAACAAGTATAAATAAATGTCATAAAAAGGTTAATTATTATGGAGCTTAATTATAACTAAAAGAGGAGGAGAGAGAATGAAGAAGTTAGCACTGGGTGTTATTACAAACAATATTTATTCAACTTCTCCTTACATAAATTTTATAAAAAATGCTTTAAAATACGGACATAAAATAAATACACTTATCATTGCTTATTCTGATAAATATAAAAAAAAAGTAATTGAAAAGTTAAACAAACATGTACAGCTTAAATTAATTAAACTTCCCGATGATTATAAATTCAAACTAACTTTAAAAAATCTGGGATTAACAGAAAGTAAGATTAAGACTTTATTTCAATTTCCTCTGTATGAAAAATATAATATGATTCCATATGGTATCAGGCGTAATTGTGTTTTAATGCAGGCTTTAATGATGAAGCCCAGAGCTGATTATTTATTTTTTATTGATACAGATGTTTATCCTGAAGTAGTATTAAATTGCGAAGGAGACAGGCGTGAAGTAGATTTTTTTGGTAGCCATTTACAGTATCTTGCTCAGGATGATGTTATTATTACTACCAGTGATTATTCGGGTTATTATATTATTCCACCGATGTCTTTTCCAGAAATCAAGAATCTTCTTGCCGGTTTGCAAAAAGAACAGGCCTATCATCGAATAAAAAATTTTAAGCAAAATCTAACTATTGTAAGCCAGGCCGGTATCAATGTTAGAAAAACAGACAAGGTTTTAGGAGGTAATCATGCAGTTAACTTAAAATACGGGTATAAACTAGCTCCTTATTTTTCTACATATTATAGGTTTAATAAAGAACTGATAATGGGACGTGGAGAAGATACAGTACTGGGAAAAGGACTTGCAAAAAAAGGGTTAAAAATAATCGATATTGATACCAAAATATATCATAATACATATGGGAATTTTCCTGAAAAACCATTAATAAAAGATCCTCAGGTTCAGGAAAGACTGTATTATGCCTGTCTGGGCTGGATTGGGCGAAACCCATTCCTAAATTGGTTTTGTAATAAAAAAGCAAGCAAAGATAGGCTTAAAGCACTGGAAAAAGCCAGTAAAGACCTGGCAGAATATCTTAATAATAAAAAGTTTTTGCATTTAACTGATGCTTACAGGGCAAGTCAGAAACAGCTTGAAGAGATGAAAGAATTTTATGAAAGAACAATAAGTGCCTGGAATTCATTTAAAAAACAACTTTACGGGGGGTGGCATAATCTTGAAGATTCTGTTGGTTAATCATTTTCCACTGCATGGTTCAGGCAGTGGGGTTTATACAAAAAATATTGCTCAAAAACTTGTAGAAAAGGGACACCAGGTTCGTGTAATAGTAGTTGCTAATGAGTATAGTAGTGGATATGATTTTAAAGTGAAAACCATACCATATTATAAGTTTCCCTGTTTTACAACACATCCAGAAAGCAGCAAAAAGTTTTCTGATCTTTCACGACAGGAAATGAATGATTATTTAAACAAATTTAAAACTACTATACTGAAAGAGACAGACGATTTTCAACCTGATATTATTCACTGTCAGCATATCTGGGTTGCGCCTTATGCTGCATTAAAAACAAATGTACCATATATTATTACAGCACACGGTACTGATATTAAAGGTTATAAAAAGTACCGGAGCTACCGTAATATGGCTCTAAGGGCAGCTTCAGGAGCTGAGCGTATCATTGCTATCTCTAAACAGGTTTATTCTGAGGTGAAAAGTTATTATAATATTTCCGAGGATAAAATTGAGCTAATCTGGAATGGGTACAATAATAAAATATTTAAGAAAATGGAAGTAAATAAAAAGGAAGTTTTAAATGATTTAGTTCCTGATTTTTCAGGACGGGCTAAGCATATAGTGTCTTTTGTAGGTAAACTGTGTGAGTTTAAGGGGGTAGACCTTTTAATTAAAGCTGCAGAAATATATCAGAAAAGATTCCCGAGTAGTGTTACCTTAATAACTGGAGCTGGAGAGCTGTATGATGACTTACACCAGATGGTTGAAAAAAGAAATCTGGATTCAATATACTTTACTGGTAACCTACCACAGGAAAAAGTTGCTTTGATAAATAATATCGCTGATGTTGCTGTAGTTCCTTCACGGGTTGAGCCATTTGGGCTTGTTGCTTTAGAAGCCCTGGGCTGTGGTACACCGGTAATTGCCTCCAGAGCCGGCGGCCTGATGGATTTTATTAATGATGAAGTAGGCTGTTTTTTTCCGATGAATGACTATCACACACTGGCAGAAAAGGTAATATATTGTCTTGAAAATGATTTTAAGTCTAACAGAGAAGAGTTCTGTATACAATATGCACAGCAGCAATTTTCCTGGGAAAGGGTTGTCAGAGACCTGAACAGTGTATATCAGGATATAGTTAGTAATATTGATAGTTAATATATAGGCTCTAATAGTTAAGTATACAGAACTAATCTTTAATGTACAATACTGATAGTTAAGTATACAGGAGGAATAAGTATGAAAAAAGTAATGGTTGTTCCTACATACTGGGGTAGAGATGCTAATACAGGCTGGCAGCTGGGTGATGATATATATGACCATCCTACTCCAGTTGACCAGGAAGGGACACTGGGTCGGTTAATTGATAGTATGAAAATTTTAAATAATATAAATTTTGAACTGGTTATACTTATTGTGGTAACAACTGCTGATATAATTGAAGAAGCTTACCAAAAAGTAGATGAAATTATAAAAAAACATCAACCACCTGTTAAAACATATATAATTGGTAATCGTGAACTGGACAAAATAAGAAAAAACATCTGTAAAGCAGATGATAAGCAGGATTTAGACAATATATTATGCCTGAGAGGATATTCTAATGTACGTAATATGTGTCTTTATTTTGGGCATGCACTTGGTGCAGAAGTTGTTATCTTGATAGATGATGATGAAGTTTTCGAGGATCCGGTTTTTATAGATAAAACTATTGAATTTATTGGAGGAAAATTTTATGGACAGACTGTTGATGGTATAGCTGGATATTATTTAAATAAAGAAGATAAATATTATGATGATGTTGATATCCAGCCCTGGATGACTTTCTGGGACCGTTTTGGATTTAAGACAAAGGCTTTTGATAAAATAATTGGCAGCAAACCACGTTTAAAACAGACCCCTTTTGCTTTTGGTGGTTTAATGGTAATACACCGCAACCTTTACCGTGTAGTTCCTTTTGATCCCCACTTAACACGGGGGGAAGATATTGATTATGTAATAAATGCACGGATGTTTGGTTTTAACTTTTACCTGGATAATACCCTGGCAATCAAACACCTTCCGCCCGGGAAAGAGCATCCTATCTGGCAGCGTTTCCGACAGGATATGTACCGCTTTTTTTATGAAAGGGCAAAGATAAAAAGCCAGTATGAGATTCCCAATATGAATTTGATAACAGCTGAAGAATTTGATCCCTATCCCGGGGAATTTTTAAAAGAAGATCTGGAAGATAAGGTATTTAAGACAAATGTTATGCTAGCTCTGGATTATTTAAGTGATAACAAAATTGAGGATACCAAAGCAGCAATTAAAAATATTTATCTTTCACGATATAATGTAGAGCCGAAATTCAATGTCTTTGAAAAATATCTAAAATTGCAGAAGAAATGGGAACTGCTGCTGAAACTTTCAACAGATAATAAGCATGTTATTTCAGAAATAATAGAAAAGGCAGTTCAGACAGAGGTTAAAAGCCCGGTCGACCTGGCAGAAAATGATGGCAATATCTATGAAAGTATTCTTAAATTACCGCTTTTTAAAAGCCTTACCCATCAGGAGACTCTTGAGTTTATTGACATAAGTGATTTTAATGAGTATAATTCCGGCCAGAAGATAGTCAAAAAGGGGATTTTGGATGATACTCTATATATTATAAGAAAAGGAACTGTACGTATAATTGAGAGTAGAGAAAAAAAAGACGAGCTTGTTATAGATAAGCTAACTTCTGGAGACATTTTTGGAATGAGTTCTCTGGTAAGCAGTAAAAGTTTTTATTACTTAGTGGATGTTGTGGCCAGTGATAAAGTTTCCGTACTTTCAATTAAAACCAGTGTTTTAATGCAGTTTTTAAGTGACCATCAGAGGTCGGGAATGAAGCTGTTGCTATATATAATCAAAAAACTTAATGAACAACTGGAAACTCTTATGAGCAGATATAATGATATACATTTGAAAACAATGGATATATCTTCAATTATGAAAGATTAATATTATTTTATCTAAATAATAAAGGTATAATAATAAAGAAGAATTATTATACCTTATTATTTGACATAGAAAACGTTATATTGTAATATTAAAATATAGTGATAAAAAGAACAAGGGAGCGGTGTGTAGTGAAGAATGTCACAAAAGATATGGATGTAATAAAGAAAAAAGCTAAAATATTGAAGGCTTTATCTCATCCGATTAGAATGTGTATTGTTAAGGGGCTTTTAATTGAAGAGGGTTGTAATGTTAGCACAATGCAGGACTGTCTTGATATTCCTCAGTCGACTTTATCCCAACATTTAATTAAATTAAAAGATTTGGGAATATTAGAAGGTAAAAGGAATGGTTTAAACATAAACTATTATGTAGTTAATGCTGATGCCAGGAAGGTGATTAATACCCTGTTTGCTAAAAATTAATTAATTTAAGCTTTTAAATGAAATGGTGGTAGTTGTCTTGCATCCAATTTGTTTTTAAAAAGTTAATTATAAACCAGAGTATATAAATATTTATATAATATTGCTATAAAAAACTAAGGAGGAACTATATATGGCAAAAAAAGTTGTAATTGTTGGAGGTGTAGCCGGTGGTGCAAGTACTGCAGCTCGCCTGAGAAGACTCGATGAAGAAGCAGAAATAATAATTTTTGAAAAAGGAGAATATATTTCTTTTGCCAACTGCGGGTTGCCCTATCATATTGGTGAAATAATTGAAGAGCGAGATAAATTACTGGTACAGACCCCTGAAGCAATGGAAGCAAGGTTTAATATCAGTGTTAAAACCAGGCATGAGGTTTTAGCTATCGATAGAGATAGTAAAATGGTAAATGTAAAAAATAGAGAAACTGGTCAGAAATTTGTGGAATCCTATGATTACCTGGTATTATCCCCGGGAGCTGAGCCTTTCAAACCACCAATAGCAGGTATAGATAGTGATAAAGTTTTTAGTCTAAGAGATATTCCAGATATGGACAGGATTAAAGGTTTTGTAGATGAAAAGGCTCCACAAAAAGCTGTTGTAGTTGGTGGAGGTTATATAGGACTGGAAATGGCCCATAATTTACATGAAAGAGGAGTAGAAGTATCGCTTGTTGAAATGCTGGATCAGGTATTAAGCCCTGTTGACTATGAAATGGCATCTTTTGTTCATAATCACCTGAGGATGAATGGGTTAAAACTTTATCTGGGAGATGGGGTTAAACGGATAGAGGATGATGGCAAAGGAGTCATTTTACAGAGTGGTAAAAAAATAGATACAGATTTTGTTATTATGTCCATTGGTGTTAAACCCACCTCTGGATTGGCTAAAGAGGCCGGGCTGGAAATTGGAACAACAGGTGGTATTAAAGTAAATGAGTTTTTACAGACTTCAGATAAATATATATATGCTATTGGTGATGCTGTAGAAGTAACAGATTTTGTAAGTGGAAAACCAGCATTAATACCTCTGGCAGGTCCTGCTAATAAACAGGGGCGTATAACTGCTGGAAATATCAGTGGCCGAAAGGAAAAATATAAAACAACACAGGGGACAGCAATTGCCAAAGTATTTGATATGACTGTGGCAACTACCGGAAATAATGAAAAACAATTAAAGAAAAATAATATTGAATATCAGGTATCTTACACTGATTCCAATAATCATGCTGGTTACTATCCTGGTGCTGCCCCTATGTTTATCAAAATAATATTTACTCCTGAAAAAGGAAGATTGCTGGGGGCACAGATAGTTGGACATAATGGAGTAGATAAGAGAATAGATGTTTTTGCAACTGCGGTGCGCCAGAGGATGACAGTTTTTGGCCTACAGGAACTGGAGCTTGCTTATGCTCCACCATATGGTTCAGCCAAAGACCCTGTTAATATGGCAGGTTTTGCTGCAGGAAATATATTAAAAGGAATGGTTACACCGGCTCAGTGGAATCAAATAGATAACCTGGATAATGAGACTGTTTTGCTTGATGTCAGAACTAAAGTAGAAACAAAGTTTGGTAAAATTGAAGGGGCAATTAATATACCATTAAATAGTTTACGCGACCGCCTGGATGAGCTTGATAAAAACAGGAAGATAGTAGTTTACTGTGCAGTTGGATTAAGAGGTTATATAGCCTGTAGAATACTGGAAGGTAATGGCTTCAAAGATGTCAGCAATCTCAGTGGTGGATATAAACTTTACAGTTCGGTTCAGGATGATAGAAATGAAAGAATAGAAAAACCTGAAGAAGAGAAAATACGGTCAGCCTCCAATCCTGAAGAAGGAAAAATGATTGGAGAAAAATATGATAATGATATTAAAAGAGCAGAACTGGATGCCTGTGGTCTACAGTGTCCGGGGCCAATTATGCAGGTATATAAGAAGATGGAAACACTTAATAAGGGAGATGTGCTTAAGGTAACAGCTACCGACCCTGGTTTCGGTAGAGATATTGACTCCTGGTGCAAAAATACCGGAAATCAACTACTTTCAATAGAAAAAGATAATGGTAGATATGTAGTCAGTATTCAAAAGGGTCTGGCTGGAGGAAAAACTGCAGGACAGAAAAGCGAAACTGACCGGACTTCACCAGCCGGTAATGCTCCTGTAAAAAAAGCAAAGACAATGGTTGTCTTCAGTGGAGAACTGGATAGAGCTATTGCCTCATTTATAATAGCCAATGGTGCGGCGGCCATGGGTAATGAGATTACGATGTTTTTTACTTTCTGGGGTTTAAATGTGCTCAGGAAAGATGAGCATATTGATCTGGACAAAAGTTTTATGGAAAAGGCCTTTGGTACAGTGATGCCGCGCGGAAGTAAAAAGCTCCCTCTTTCCAGTATGAATATGTTTGGTTTTGGTGCCAAAATGATTAGAAAAGTAATGGAGAAAAAAGGTGTTGATTCTCTGGAAGACTTGATAAAACAGGCCCAGGCCAATGGTGTCCGATTAATAGCCTGTCAGATGTCTATGGATATTATGGGTATTCATAAGGATGAGTTAATAGATGGTGTCGATGTTGGAGGAGTAGCTACTTTTCTTGGTGCTTCTGATGAAGCCAATATGAGCCTATTTATTTAAATACTTTTAATCTATTGTTTTAGGTGCTTATTTTAGTAAAGTAAAAAAATAAATATAGTTCTATTAAGTATTATGTAAGAGGGAACTTACAAAATATTACTCTTTACCGTTACCATATTTTACTTTATGATTATTTCCTTGACAAGTGAGAAAATATTTTGTATAATATTAATGCAATAGATAACTAGTGCACTGGTACTAGTGGTGTATATATTTTCAATGTAAAGGGAACTGTCTACAGTGATGACTAAGAAATATGTTTTAAAACAACACCGGTGGTCTTTATGAGGCCACCGGTTTTTTAATGCCAGGAAAGTATCTGCTTTCATAATTTGTGGATCAATTTCGACATTACAATTCCAACATTAAGTAATTAACACTCAAAATAGGATGGTGAAGGCAATTTGTTTTTTTGTAAAAAAAACATCTGTATGGTATAATAAAAAGTATACATACAGATGTATTAAATATACGGGGTGGTATAAATGGAATTGATGAATAAACTAAAAATACTGGCTGATGCGGCCAAGTATGATGTATCATGTTCTTCCAGCGGTAGTAGCCGCCGTAATAAAAAAGGTGGTATTGGTAATGCAGCTGTTAGTGGTATCTGCCACAGTTGGTCTGATGATGGTCGTTGTATTTCATTGCTGAAAATATTATTTACCAATGAATGTATATACAATTGTACCTATTGTGTGAACAGGGCGGGTAATGATATTCCCCGGGCATCATTTACACCTGAAGAAGTTGCACGTCTGACAATAAATTTTTATAGAAGAAATTATATAGAAGGTTTATTTTTAAGTTCAGCAGTCAGGAAAAGCTCAGATTTTACTATGGAATTACTTCTGGAAACTGTTAAAAAATTACGGAGAGAGTATAAATTTAATGGATATATACACCTTAAAGCTATACCTGGAGCCGATGCCGATTTAATAGAAAAGGCTGGTAGATATGCAGATAGAATGAGTGTTAATATAGAGCTTCCTTCCCGGAAAAGTTTGAATTTACTGGCACCAGAGAAAAAATATAATGATATTATCAGCCCTATGAAAACCATAAGTACTAATATTAATAAAGACAAAAAAAGATTAAGCAGCAGTAAATCAGTTAGCAAAAGCAGGAACAATTCAGGCAGTGAGGGGAATCGTGTTAGTGAAAATAAAAATGCGCAATATCTGAATAAATTTGTACCGGCCGGTCAGAGTACACAGCTAATTATCGGTGCCAGCCCTGAACCTGACTATCATATATTGAAATTGTCAGAAGGATTTTACCAGAAATTTAATATGAAACGTGTTTATTATTCTGCCTATATACCGGTAAACGAAGCTTCTAGACTGCCTGTACTAAAAAGGCCGCCGCTTTTGCGTGAACACAGGTTATATCAGGCAGACTGGCTTTTGCGTTTTTATAATTTTTCGGCAGATGAATTACTGGATAAGAAAAATCCTAATTTTGATATAAACCTGGATCCAAAAGCCAACTGGGCAGTAAATAATCTCGGAAGTTTTCCTGTGGAGATAAACAGTGTATCATACCAGCAGCTGCTTAGAGTTCCTGGTATTGGAGTAAAATCAGCCAGAAGAATAATAGCTTCCCGTCAGAAAGGTACTATTAATTTTGAACATTTAAAAAAATTCGGTACAGTTTTAAAAAGGGCTAAATATTTTATTACCTGTGATGGTAAATATTTTGGTGGAGTTCCTCTCAAGGAAGAACTACTGAGGAACCGCCTGGCAGTAGGAGATAGCTCACAAAAAAAACAGCTGTCTTTATTTGCTGATTATAGTAATGTTGATAACAACTTTATGGATACTGCTAATAATATTGCTGATAAGAAATAATATCATAATATATTGCTTGAAATAACTTATATGGGGTGGAAAATATGATCTATTATCTATATGATGGTAGTTTTTCAGGAATGTTGACAGCTATTTATGATGCCTTTTATGCTGATGATAAACCGGATAAAATTATTAAAGAAAAAGACTATCAGGAAAATCTATTTGCTGAAAAAGTAAATATAGAAACAGACAAAGAGAAATCAGATAAAGTATATCAGGCTATAGCAGATAAGATTTCCTCAAAATCACTACGTAAAGTATATTATACTTATCTTTCCGAAAAAGAAGATAGGGGTACTGTAATATATAAATATTTAAAAATTGGATTTAAAGTAGGCAGGGAAATAGATAAGTATTATAATAATGATTCTGTGCTTAAATTAAAAAAACTCAGTAGAAAGGTTAGTGGTGAGATCCACCGTATGCTGGGTTTGCTCCGTTTTAAGAAAACTGCCGGAGATATATATTATGCCTCCTGTGAACCTGATTATAATATACTGTCACTACTGGCACCTCATTTTGCACGGAGACTGGCAGACCAGAATTGGATAATCCATGATATAAGTCGTAAACAGGCAGCAGTTTTTAACCAGAAGGAATGGGTTATAACTTTTTTTGATGATGATAATCAGATTAAGATAACAGCCGAAGAAAAGAATTATCAAAAATTATGGAAAGGTTTTTTTGATTCAATTGCCATCAAGAACAGGAAAAATCTAAAACTTCAGCGGCAGCTTATGCCCGAGAGGTACTGGAAGCACCTTATTGAAAAAGATTAGATAATGAATGAAAATGGCTTACACTGGGTAAGTCATTTTTTCTTGGAAAAATACTTGACAAAGGTAAAAATACATTTTATAATAATAGTGTACTAGAAAAATAGTGCACTAGAAAATTGCAGAAATTCATTATATATGTGTGGAAGGAGGACAATATGAAGATAAATTTTGATGCATCACGGCCAATTTATGAACAAATAATTGATCAGATCAAAAAAATGTTGGTTAGGGGTGAGATGAGTCCTGGAGATAAGCTGCTTTCCCAGAGAGAAATGGCGCGTAATATTGAAGTAAATCCCAATACTATTCAGCGTGCATATCGTGAGATGGAAATGCTGGGACTGGTGGAAACAAAACGAGGTAGAGGTACTTTTATAAAGGAGGATGAGGAGATGGTTAATGATATAAAAAAAGAGATGGCTAAAAATGCTGCCTCTAAATTTATAGCAGAAATGCAGTCTCTTGGTTATACAAAAGAAGAAATATTGAAATGGGTGGAGAAAGAATCCGGTAAAGTTGAGGTATAAAGGAGGTAAAAAAATGACTAATGATAATAATGTTGTAGTTATTAAAAATTTGAGAAAGAAATATCCTGGTGTGGAAGCTTTAAAAAGTATTGACCTGAATGTACCGGCAGGAGAGATTACCGGTTTGATCGGCCCAAACGGCAGCGGAAAATCAACGATGCTAAAATCAATAGCAGGGCTTGTACAGCCTGATGATGGAGATATAAAAATATTTGGTCAGGAAGTAAGTCGCCGAACAAAAGAACAGACCGCTTTTCTACCAGAGATAAATTATTTTTATAAAAACATGAGTATTATCCAGGTGATTAATTTATATAACAGTCAGTTTAGTACTTTTGATAAAGAAAAGTCACTGGATATTATAGAATTTATGAATTTGAAGAAATCTATGAGGATTAAAAATTTATCCAAAGGTATGGTTGGAAGGGTTAAATTGGCATTAACTATGGCCCGGGAGGTTCCCCTTATTATTATGGATGAACCACTGGCAGGTATTGATCCCAATTCCAGAGCTAGAATACTGGAAGGTCTTATCAGCGAATATAATGCTGAAAAGCAGTCTATTATACTGTCAACACATGAAGTACTGGAAGCGGAAAAGTTTTTTGATAATGTGGTATTTCTGGAATCTGGGGAAGTTAAGCTTAAAGGTAATGCCGATGATTTAAGGGAAGAGCACGGCAAGTCAATTAAAGAATTAGTCAGGGAGGTATTTGTATGAGAGCCTGGTGGGAAATATATAAAAAAGAAATTTTTTCAATATCATTTTTCTTATTAGTTGTTGTATTACTTGTATTAGGCTGGGAGCTATTTCTGTTTTATAAAATAGATACTTGGGAAGAGGGGTTGCCTTTTGCTCTAAGTTTTCTTCCATTTAGCTTTTTTCCATTGTTAATATTGTGGCTGGCTTTTAATTCATATCGTGCAGAATGGAAGGATGAAACCAGTTATTTTCTCTTGTCTATTCCACGGCCCGGATGGCAGATAAGCCTTGCAAAGATTTCGGCAGGAATGACCTTTTATATAGCTGTGACGTTAGTAACTTCAATACTAATATATTTATTTCATCGAGAGTTAATAATGGAAGGATTAAACAGCGCCCCTGCAGTTATAACGACAGGCTTTATAACTGAGACCCTTGTGAAAGTATTTTTGATTAACTGGTTATCTGCTCTTGTTACTTATGTCCTGGTTCAGTTTTCCTATCTTGTCAGTTTATTTTACAACCGCTTTAGAGGCCTGATTACACTGGTTGTTTACATACTTACAAATTATCTTGTTTATAGACTTGGTGGTTTACTTGCGCCATTATTTAACTGGGCACCGGATTTTATGGTACGTTCTATAAATGGTAATGGTTTTGCTATTGGTTCTGGACCATTTATTGCCAGTGGTATAGCTGTTATTGCTTTGTTTATGCTGGGTTCATGGATGCTGGAAAACCAGCTGGAAGTATAGGGGGTGTTGTCAATGCAGAAAAAACTAATTGTTGCTTTAATTATTATAGCGTTGTTTTTTGTAATGATTATGGACTTTAAGATAAATGGTGTAAAAGTTTTTGAAACTTTTGTTAAGAATATGGAAACTGATTCTTTTAAACAAATGCGCTCTTATCAGGGTGTAGATATTCTTAGTTCTGATTTTACTAAACGTAAAGTGTTGGATACCAAAGAATTAGCTGCTGATCCTGCTGTTATAAAATCGTTATTTATCCGCAACCAGTTAGGTTCAATTGAGATAGTAGGAGAAAAAAGAGATAATATTGTTGTAGATAGTACTATTAATGTTTATGCTAATCAGGAAGTATCAAATGCTTTTATTGAAGATATAGATATTTCAATCATTGATAAAAGCTCTTCATATAATATATCACTGGAAGACCCTGGTGTTATCCCAAACCATATCAATGGTATTGGTGTTGATTACAAAGTCAAAGTACCTGAAGAATTAGCCCTTGATTTATATAACCAATATGGAAAAGTAACTGTCAACAATATTAAGAATGATGTAGATGTGAGGAATAGTTATGATTTAGTTGATATGAATGATATAAATGGAAATATTAATCTTAGAAATAGATTTGGGAAGCTGACAGTTAAAGATATTACAGGCAAGGCTGAAATTAATGCCCGCCATTGTGATATTGTAGATATTAGTAATATTTCAGATAAGCTTGAAATTGATTCTGAATTCAGTCAAGTGGAATTAAACGATATTAATGCCAGGACTGATCTTGATTTTCATTATGGTAGTTTAGTTTTCAATAATTTAAATGATATAATAGAGCTAAAATCCAGTTTTACTGCTATTCAGGGGAGAAATGTTAATCATGCGGTTGAAGCAGATATGCGTTATGGTGCAATAGATCTTACTGATGTAGCTGCTGATATTATCGCAGAAGGAAACTTTTCTGCTATTTCTGTGAGATTAAGCTCTGAATTGGAAGATTATCAACTTGACTGTCAGACTAAATATAAAAAGATAAAAACTAATTTACCATTCGAGATAGAAAAAGATGATAATTATGAAATACTTCAGGCTAAAAAGGGAACAGGTGATGTTGAAATTATTATAGAATCACGTCATGGAGATATTGCCATATTTCAATAGTAGTAAGATTAAAAACACGATACCCAACAAAATATAATCTTCTATAAAAAAAGCCCTGTAGATGCAGGGCTTTAGCTTTAATATATTTAGTTTTTGAGATAATTCGGATATATTTGTACTGCCAGGTTATACGTAGAATATAATATAGTTATTTCAGTATTCTGATTATTTTCACGCCTCAGCTAACCGTTGAAAAGTCGTTTTAAGATGTGACCTGAGCCATAATCCGCCGAAGATAAATGCGGTCAGTTCCGAAATGGGGAAGGCATACCAGACAGTATTGATACCAGCATATCTTAAAAAAATATAGAAAAGGGGTATCAGTATTCCCAGCTGTCTCAGCATTGATAATGCCAGACTTGGCCAGCCTTTTCCAATTGCCTGAAAAGTAGTAGAAATAATAATTGATAATCCTATAATGGGAAAGGCCAGGCTTATTTTTTTGAATGCTATTACCCCCAGGTTTATAAATTCTGGAGTAGGATTTTCCCCAAAAAGTCCTAATAATTGTTCCGGGAATATTTGGAATACAATAAAACCTGTTATGGTAAAAGCAAAAGCTATAAAAAAAGCAGTTTTTATAGTTTTTTTCATTCTTTCAGGTTTTCCATGACCGTAATTGTAACCCATAAGAGGCATATAACCCTGATTTAAACCAAATACAGGCATAAAGACAAAAGATTGCAGTCTGAAATAAACTGTCATTACAGCAATTGCTGTTTTATGAGTATCACCCAGAAGAAAATTTATAAAGGACATCATTAAACTGGCTAAAAGCTGCATTATCATTGCCGGCAGTCCTACTCTATAGACATCTTTAATAATCGAAAAATCGAATTCAAAATTTTTAAGATTTAATGATATTTCATTTTTATCGCTAAATAATAGTAAAAGTAGAATACTTCCACTTATAATTCTGGAAAATACAGTTGCTATAGCAGCTCCGCCGATGCCTAATTTTGGGAAAAAACCTATCCCAAATATAAAGAATGGATCAAGAATAATATTAAGTACTGAGCCAATTAACATTATTATCATGGGATAAAATGTATTTCCTTCTCCCCGCAAAATATTATTACCAATCATCGGTATAAACAGTGCCATTGAACCTATAAAAATAATATTAATGTACTCTGCACCCATTGCAATAATTTCTGGATCCTTTATAAAAAAAGAAATTAATTCTTCTGAAAAGAAATATCCAATAAGTGCTATTAAAAAACCGTAAATAAATACTGACAGAATAACATGTTCTGCTGCATTACTTGCTCTTTCTTTGTTTCCTTTACCAAGCTGACGTGAAATATATGAACTGGTACCTACACCTGTACCAACAGCAATTGCAATTAATATCATTTGTAGAGGAAAGGCTAACCCTACTGCTGTTAGAGCATCTTCACTAATCTGGGCTATGTAAATACTATCTACTATATTATACATAGCTTGAGTTGCCATTGCTATAATTGAAGGAATGGATAATTTAAATAATAATGGTACTATTGGTTCTTTTCCTAATCTGTCTGATTTTGAAATCTGCAATGTTTTCACCTCAATTGATATAATTTAACTGTTATATTATTAATTTTATTTATAATTATTTTTAAGTAAGTAATTTTATTAAAAGTAGTGGAAAAGAAGTTGTTAATATGGTGAACAATATTAATGATAACCTAGATTAAAGTCGTTGTCAATTAATTAAAATATTATAATTAATATGGAAATACTAGTAAAATGAAAAAACAGTGCTGTTAAAAACAGCACTGTGAAAAAAGTTTTATGTTTATTACTGAGTTAACAGGGTTACTTACTAATTTAGCACAATTTCGATGTCTATACCGGTTACAGTGTCAGAGGAATCAATAATGACTGGTTTTGGATCATCACTTTCAAATGAATATATTTCGTAAGTTTCTTCAGATACATCCAGCTGGTTGTTCTCATTTTCATCTATATAGGCAATAACAAAATATACTCCTACTGGTAAATCAGATATTTGATATGTCCCTTCATCATTATTGATAGTAGTTTGATCTACAAAATAATCCTGAAGATCTTCTGGTCCATGGTTATAGACTTCAAAATCATAAACTGCAACTTTCATACCATTAACATTTCCGGTTTCAAAAGTCACCGTTCCCTGAATTGTTCCCCGGGTTGTGCTATCATCATTTCCACATCCTACCACAGTTATCATCAAACAGACTACTAGAAGCATAAACAACAGTTTTTTCATAATAATACCCCTCATAATATATGTAAAAAATAAACATATATAACATATTCTACAAAATTAAGAGAATACCTTCTTTTAATAAAAAAAATTTTAAAAGTTTTACTTTTGTGGATAGTTGCGCAGCAGCAGACGGTCAAAAGAAAGCTGGTCAATAGTTTTTTCGCTGTTTTCTTCCTGACCATTAATATATTTTAGGATATGATTTATGTTTAAGTTATCAATTGGGTTTTTAATCTGAGATTGTGCGCCATACCCATTAACATGCTGTCTGCCCTGTTCAGGTTCAATTATTCTTTTGGGGCCGCCGACACAGCCGCCGACACAGCCCATACCTTCAATAAAGTTGGCATTAATATTTCCTTCTTTTAGGTTGTCTAGTAATTCTTTGCACTCTTTGACACCATTGGCCTGGATAGATTTAAAAGGTAGTTTGCGGTCAGGATTAATACGTTCTACTGTGATTTTAACAGCTTCACTGACACCACCGGTTCTAGCATAGATTCTGCCCCCATAAGAAGACTGGCTTTTATTATCCTCTTCAAGTTGGTCAAGTTCGATATCCAGTGCTTCAAAAACCTGTTCCACTTCATCAAAGGTCAGTACATAATCAATAGCACCTTTTAATTCTGGAAGTTTTGCTTCAGCTTTTTTGGCTACACAGGGTCCGATAAAGACAGTAACTGCATCCGGGAAAATAGCCTTAATAACTCTTCCAGATGCTATCATTGGTGATACAGTTTTGGTTAATTTAGTATTGAGTTCAGGATAATGTTTTGTTAAAAGATTAATCCAGACTGGACAGCAGCAGCTGGTTATCAAAAAGTCCTCAATCGTTTTCACCATATGATTATATTCGTCAGCTTCTCTTAGTGTTAATATATCAGCAAAAAGTGCTACTTCTACCATATCTGTGAAGCCGATAGATTTCAGGGCGGTTCTTAATTGCCCCATGGAAATATCTGCACCAAATTGCCCAACAATAGCTGGAGCTACATTTGCATAGATAGGTTTATCTTCTTTAAGATATTTAACAATTGGTATAAATTCTACCTTATCTGAGATGGCTCCCATTGAACATTTGGGTATACATTTACCACAGGATATACAGCGCCCGTCTTCAATCATTAAACCCTGACTGGGATTATCTATACATTCTACTTTACAACTTTCATCAGCACAGTTCTCACAGATAGTTTTATTAATAGTGACCAGTGGTTCTCGAACTTCCTTCAGGTTAACAGCAGTATCAACTTCAGCAGCTAATTCTGTATCATAGTGAGCAGAAGGTGAAAGGCCCATAGATATCAATATTTCGTTCTTTAAAGCAGTAATTTCTTTTTTATCACTGGAATCAGCTAATTTGAAAGCTATGCTATCAATATCATTTTTCAAGTTATTATTGTAAGCTGACCTTATAACTTCTTTAAAGATATTTTTTCTTTTTTGCTGAAATTTATTTTTTATATCTATACTCATTTAATATCCTTTCTAATGGTTATTTGATTACCTATTATGTGGAATTTAAAAATTAATTCTAATTGTCTTCTGAATAGTTATTTATGAATAGTTTATAATTTTTATTAGGAACTATATGGCAAGCCTCACGAATGATACAAATAGTTTTTGAATGATATGATATAATTATACAGGATGAGGATATGTGGTTATCATTAAGATTGAAAGTATGAGGTAAATTATGGTATAATAAATTAACTAATAATATTTATATATCAAGATGTGATAAAAATTAAAGTCTGCTTGCAAACCTTGCGGGCTTGCCTCGATGAGGGTCAAAAAAGGGGAGTAATAGTATATGATAAAGAGAGCATCACTTGATGAAGAATTGTTTATAGTTTTACTGCCCGGCGGCCAGGTTTTAAAAAAAGCGGTAGAAATGCAGAAATACCTTTCTGAATATTATAATATTTATAAAGAGAACAAGTTACCTGAACTGCATATTACTATAGATAGAATAAAAAAAGAAAATTTGAAAAGAGTAAAACAAATAGTAAATGAAGAAATAAAAAAAACTGGCCCAATTAAAATAAAGTTGAGTCAGTTTGAATGTTATCAGTTATCTAAAAATGATTTTCTGGTTTTAAAACTGGAAAAAACCAGTTCTTTGATGAAATTCTCCAGCAGTTTGCATCAGAGGTTAAAAGCTGAAGCCCTTTCCACAATAGATGATTATGAAAAATGGAAGTTTCACATAACAATTATCAGCAGCCTTTTTGCAGAAAATCCTTTATCTCAAAAAGATTTTGATGAAGTTTGCTTATTATTAGAAGGGGAACAGACCTGTTATACCTCACCTGCAGAAAGATTAGAAATCTGGATTCCTACACTTGACCAGGAAAAGAAATGCCTATATAGCTGTTATCTATAGTTTAATTATTAGATAAGCAAGCATTCTGTAGAAATTAACTTTATCCAGCAAGCTTTTCATAAAATATGATTTAAAAAAGATTAATTAAATAAATAATTAAAGGTATCGTTACTATGGAAAATAATGTTGTAAAAAATACCCCTTCAGAAGCAAAGGTATAATCACTGTCATACTTTTCAGCAAAGATAACACCAATAGCACCACTAGGCATTGCCAACATCATAACACTGATATTACTTACTATTTCCGGTATGTTAAATTGTCTGAGAATAAATAAGCCCAGTACCGGTAAGATTAGTAATTTTAAAAATATAAGCAAATATAATGATTTGTCTTTTAATATTTTTTTGAATTTAACATTTGTCAGAGAGCTTCCGATTATCAACATAGATAAAGGGAAAGTCATATGACCTACTGATTCCAGAGCACCATGAACAGGGCCTAAGTTTATACCGGTAAAAAGGATTATGAATCCAATAATTACAGCAATAATACCATTGTTTAACAGCTTCCTTAATTTTATTTTCCCTTTATCCCGGGCACTGGTGAAGATATAAACACCATAAGTCCAGACAAAAATATTGAAAGCTGCATTATTAATAATTGCCAGAGGTATCCCATAGTCAGGATAGACAGCATTTACTACCGGTAACCCCATATATCCTACATTGGCAAATACTATTAAGAATATAAAAACAGTTCTTTTGTTAATTGAAAGTGACATATACTTAGTTATTAAAGTAACCAGGATAATAAGCATTAAATAACTAAGAAGTGATACAATTGTAATTACTTTAAGATTGTAAATAATCTCACTGGTTATTTTTATAGATATTAAAGAATTAATAATTAAAGCAGGTAGAGTTATTTCAAGTAATATGTTGGATAAACCTTTATTGATCTCTTCATTGATTATATCCTTTTTCTTAATAATATATCCTACCAGAATTATGAGAAATAAAATAAGTATTTGATTTACTACTATTTGTAGATTCATGATTTATTAGTTCGCCTCCTTAATAAGTCTTTATAATTTTATCATATAGTTCAAGACACTGTCAAAGAAGAGAAGACTGTTAAAAGAAAAAGAAAGGAAGCTATTTATGAAGTCAGGTGCAAATTTGATTGAAACAATTCAAGATAGGTGTCATGAGTGCTATGCCTGTGTGCGGAATTGTCCGGCCAAGGCCCTGCGGGTAAGTGAAGGCCAGGCTGAAGTCATTGGGGAAAGATGTATCCACTGCGGTAACTGTGTCAGGGTATGTTCACAGGGTGCTAAAAAAGTCCGGGATAGTCTTTCTGCTGTGAAAGATTTACTGGATAGTGAGACAAAAGTTGTAGCTGGAGTAGCTCCCAGTTTTCCTTCTTATGATAGTGATATGAGCCTGAAGCTGTGGATGAATTATCTTTATTCAATAGGATTTGACAGAGTATATGAAGTAGCCTGGGGAGCAGAACTAGTAATAAAACAATATAAAGAACTTTTAAAACAAAATGAAGGCTTGATTATTAGTTCTGCCTGTCCAGTTGTAGTTAATATAATACAAAAATATTATCCTGATTTATTAAATAATCTGGCCGGAGTAGTATCACCAATGCAAGCACTGGATAGATATATAAAATCTGTAGAAGAACCGGGTACAAAAGTGGTTATGATCGGACCCTGTCTGGCCAAAAAGGGTGAGTTTGAAGAGATTAAAGATAGTTTTGTACTTACATTTAGTGAGGCTTTATCAATTGCAGTTAGCAAATTGGAGTCTGCTGGTGAAACAGACTTTTTGGCTGATAGTAAAATCACTACTACTGACACTGGTATTGATTCAACTGCTAACAGTGAAGTAGCATCAACTGTTAATAGAACTTCAGCTACCTTTAAGTCTGGAAAAGAACCAGCAGATTCTGCCCGTAAGCTGCCTCTTGCCGGTGGTTTGATTAAAGCCGTAACCCGTCAATCAGATTATTATCCAGATGGTTTTATAAAAGTTGAAGGTTCTGATAAAGTTTTTGACCTGCTTAATAGTATTAAAAATAATGAAATTAAACCAAGGTTTGTTGATGTCTTATTTTGTGAAGGATGTATCAATGGTGTAGATCTCTCTCATGAAAATTATTTCAAGAAAGAAAATGCAGTTTATGAATTCGTAAATAATAATCATTGCGGGACTTCAGGGCAGGTACTTTATAATGAAAATCGGGCCGAAAATATTAATTTTTCAGTAGAATTCACCCCTGATTCCAGACAACTACCGCAACCTGATGAAAAGGAGATATGGGAGATTTTAAATCAAACCAATAAATATACAGAAGAAGATTTGTTAAATTGTGGAGCCTGTGGTTATGAATCCTGCCGGGAGAAAGCAATTGCAGTATGCCAGGGCCTGGCAGAGGTAGAAATGTGTTTGCCTTATCTGTTAAGTGAAAAGAGAACAGAGACTCAAAAACTACAGGAATTAAACCGGGAACTGGATACCCTGATCAACTCTTCCTATGATGGTATGTTACTGGTAAATAAAGATGGAAAAGTAGAAAGGGTGAATCAGGCTTATCTTGATCTACTGGGTTTATCAAGAGAATATATAATAGACATTAATATAAATGAACTGGAGAAAAAGCGTTTTGTCTATCCATCAGTATCACATCTATGTATTAAAGAAAAAAGAGAAATAACTATTATACAGAATACAGGTAGCGGACAACGACTGTTAACTACCGGAAGTCCTATACTGGATGAGGAGGAAAATGTGATTCGTATAGTAGTAAATACGCGTAATTTAACCAAATTAAACCAGTTGGATACAACGGTAGAAGAGAAAAAGCTGCTGCAGTATCTTGATGAAGAGGTTCAGATTGATATTGAAGATGGGCCTGGACATATTATTAGCAAATCTTCAGTAATGAAAAACATAATAAAGCTGGCTCAGAAGGTAGGAAATACCGATTCCAGTGTCTTAATAATGGGGGAATCAGGAGTTGGGAAAGAAGTAATAGCTCGATATATACATGAGCAGAGCAATAACCGTCAGAATCTTATTAAAATAAATTGTGCAGCAATACCTGAAAGCTTGCTGGAATCAGAATTGTTTGGATATGAAACAGGTGCTTTCAGTGGAGCTAAAAGAGAAGGAAAACCTGGTTTAATAGAAAAAGCAGATGGCGGAACACTTTTTCTTGATGAAATTGCTGAAATGCCGATGAATATGCAGGCAAAACTACTGCAGGTTTTACAGGAACACCGGGTGATTAGAATTGGTGGTGTAGAATCGATCGATGTTAATTTTCGGTTGATAACTGCAACCAACAAAAATTTGAAAGACATGGTTGAAAAAAAACAATTTCGCGAAGACCTTTATTATCGTCTGAATGTAGTACCTATATCCATTCCACCCCTGAAAGAAAGAAGAGCAGATATACTGGCACTGTTTAGCTATTACCTGGAGTTGTTAAATGAAAAGTATAATAAGGATATTTCTTTTACTGAATCTTCTGTGGAATTATTAAAATCTTATGACTGGCCCGGTAATGTGCGTGAATTGACTAATCTACTGGAAAGAGTAGTAGTTACTGCTGATGAAGAAGAGATCAACCAGCAATTCTTGCGTAAGTTTATTGAATTTGAAAAGGAAGAAAAGAAAGGCGATATTATGGTAAATAACCTTATGCCTTTGAATGAAGCTGTCAGTCAGGTAGAAAAAAAGCTGTTAATGTTGGCCAGGGAAGAAGGTAGAACCACCTATCAGATGGCTGAAATGCTGGGAGTTAATCAGTCCACTATAGTTAGAAAGATGAAAAAATATTTCAAATAATGCACAAGCGCATTAAATAATGCAATAAAGCATCACAGTGTAATATATTACACATGCTGATATATCAAAGATTATTAAAAAATAAGATTAATAAATATAAAATAGCTAATGCATTTTTGCATTATTTATGGGATTTCTAATTAAAATAGAAATCCTTTTTTTATTATATAAAAAAATATATAGTATAATTTCCAGTCATGTCAGGCAACTCACCTAAATTATATTTGAAATATTGCAAACTGGCATGATAAATGCAAAATAATAATAGTAAACACTTTGTGAAAAATTAATCATAAAAATTGTACCAGGAGGGGATATATTTTTTAGGTTATCAAGAGAAAAAGTTCACGTTCATAAGTTCACTTAAGCAGATTTACTTTCACAAATTCTCTATGCCGCAGGATTGACATTATTAAAAGATATGAAAAAGTATATGTGTAGGTTTAAACAAATTTATTGTTATTTATTGTTTTTTTTACAAAATCATGTTACAGGGAGGGTTTATTATGTCAGTAGTATTGGAGAAAGAACGGGAAGAGTTAAAACAGGAAGACTGGAGTAGGGTAAGCTCTAATTTAAAAAATATACTGAAACAGTCTCCTGAAGACAAGTCGGTAATTGATGTTATTCATGAAAAGCTGGAAGAAATAATAAAGGAAAACCGCGGTCAGGAAGAAGCACTTATTGAAGTATTACATCAGGCTCAGGAGTTAATTGGTTTTATACCAAAGGCTGTTCAAAAGAAAATTGCCAGGGGGTTAAATATTACTCCAGGTGAAGTTGCCAGTGTTATATCCTTTTATGCACATTTTTCAGAGAGACCCAGAGGTAAGTATCAGGTTTCATTATGTAAAGGCACAGCCTGTTATGTAAAAGGTTCAGCCGAAATTATTGAAAAAATTAAGCAGAAATATGAAATTAGTTCAGGAGAGACTACTGAGGATGGAGTAGTTTCCCTGGAAGTAGTCCGCTGTCTGGGTGCCTGTGGTCTGGGACCGGTAATGACAGTTAACGGTAAAGCACATGGTTTACTAAATCCTGAAAAAGCAATCAATATTATTGAAAAATATATAAGTGGTAAAATGTGAAAAGTTAAATATCTAAAAGTAAAGAATCTGTAAATATTTAAAACTACAGAAAGATGACGGATAAAAAAAGTTATATTTGCATGAGGAGGTATAAAAGTGGAAGCACTGGATGGTTTAAAGAAAATAGATAGGATAGGTTCCCTAAATGATTTAAGTAATATTAAACAAAAAATCTTAAAAGAAAAAAATACTGGAAAGGATACAAAAATAGTAATTGGTATGGGTACCTGTGGTATAGCTGCCGGGGCTCAGGAAATATATGAGGCGGTTAACGAAGAAATTGATAGGCAAAATATTAAAAATGTTGAAGTGACAAAGACAGGTTGTCTCGGCCTTTGTGCCAGAGAACCTTTGCTGGAAGTAAGGCAGGGTAATACCAGGGTTATCTATGGTGATCTTGATAGAGAAAAAGCACGTGAAGTAGTTATTGAAAATGTGATTGAAGGAAATATTATTTCCAGATGGGTTATAGATGAAGGTGATGATTTTTTCAAATCACAGCAGCGAATAGTGCTGGATAATTGTGGTATTATTGATCCAGAGGATATAGAAGAAGCTATTATGAATGATGCCTATTTTGGACTGGGAAAAGCTTTGAAGAAAATGGCGCCGTCTGAAGTAATTGCAGAAATAGAAGAGGCGAAGCTTAGAGGAAGAGGTGGTGCAGGATTTCCAACAGGGTTAAAATGGAAATTTGCCAGACAAAAGCAGGCTGACCAGAAATATATTATCTGTAATGCCGATGAAGGAGACCCGGGTGCTTTTATGGATAGAAGTATTCTGGAAGGAGACCCACACAAATTGATTGAAGGTATGGCTATAGCTGGTTATGCCTTCGGCGCCAGTCAGGGTTATATTTATTGTCGGGCTGAATACCCACTGGCAATTAAGAGATTGAAAAAAGCTATTGCTGATGCCCATAAACTGGGACTGCTGGGAAAAAATATTTTTAATTGTGATTTTAATTTCGAGCTTGACATTAGGCTGGGAGCAGGGGCCTTTGTTTGTGGTGAAGAAACAGCCTTAATGGCTTCCATTGAAGGTAAAAGAGGGGAACCACAGCCCAAGCCGCCTTTTCCAACAGATAAAGGTTTGTTTGGTAAACCTACTGTTATAAATAATGTAGAAACACTGGCTAATGTCTCAGCAATTGTTAGAAATGGTAGTGACTGGTTTAAGTCATTTGGAACTGAAGATAGCCCGGGAACAAAGGTTTTTGCACTGGCCGGTAAAGTTAAAAACAATGGTCTGGTTGAGATTCCAATGGGTACCAGACTGGGAGAGATAATCTTTGATATCGGAGGCGGCCTGGAAAATAATGCAAAATTCAAGGCTGCTCAGACCGGAGGCCCTTCTGGAGGCTGTATTCCTATTGAAAATTTAAATGTACCGATAGATTATGATTCATTAAAAGAGCTGGGAACTATTATGGGATCCGGGGGGCTGATTGTAATGGATGAGCAGACCTGCATGGTGGATCTGGCAAAATATTTTGTGGATTTCTGTAAAGATGAATCCTGTGGTAAGTGTACACCCTGCCGAATTGGGACAACCAGAATGCTGGAAATACTGGAAAGAATAACTGCCGGAAAGGGTACACTAAAAGATTTAGAATTGCTGGAGGAAATGGGAGAACAGATTATGGACTCTGCTTTCTGCGGCCTGGGTCAGACTGCACCAAACCCGGTTTTAAGTACACTTAAGTATTTTAAAAATGAGTATATAAATCATATTGAAAATAATTATTGTGAAGCTTCCCGTTGTGCATCATTATTTGATTCTCCCTGTCAGAATCAGTGTCCAGCCAATGTGGATATACCACTGTATATTGATTTTATCAGACAGGGTAGGTATAAAGAGGCATATAAGATAGTTCAGCAGGAAAACCCACTGGTTCTTATCTGCGGCCGTGTCTGCTATAATCTTTGTGAAGCATCCTGTAATAGAAATTCACTTGATGAAGCACTGGCTATCAGAGAGCTAAAAAGATTTGCCAGTGATTATGTGCTGAAAAATGAAGGAGGCTTTCCAGTACCGGAAATTAAAGAAGAAAAAAATGAGAAGGTTGCTGTAGTTGGCTCAGGGCCTGCTGGTCTATCTGCAGCTTTTTACCTGAGAAAAAAAGGATATCAGGTAACTATATTTGAAGCATTGCCAGTTGTCGGAGGTATGCTGGCTATAGGTATTCCTGAATACAGATTGCCAAAAGATTTGCTGAATGAAGAAATAACAGTACTGACTACCATGGGGGTAGAGATAGTTGTAGATACGAGAATTGGTGAAGACATTACCCTGACGGGTCTTAAGGATAGAGGTTATAAGTCAGTATATCTGGCTGTAGGTGCACATAATGATAGAAAGCTAGGAATTGAGGGTGAAGACTTAAATGGCGTTTATTCTGGTATAGAAATACTTAAAGAAATTAATCTTGATCATAGTGTAGATATGACAGGAAAGAAAGTGGCTATTATCGGTGGTGGAAATGCTGCCATTGATGTTGCCCGTAATGCAGTTAGACTGGGTGCTGAGAAAGTAAATATCGTTTACCGTAGAACCCGAGATGATATGCCGGCACACAGGGAAGAAATTGAAGAAGCTGAATATGAACAGGTTAAGATGAACTGTCTGGTAAATCCGGTTAAGATACTTGGTGAAGATAAGGTAAACGGGCTGGAATGTGTCAGAATAAAAGGTGGAGATTTTGACAACAGCGGTCGGAGAAAGCCATTTCCTGTTGAAGGCTCCAACTTTGTTATTGAGGCAAATATGGTTATTTCTGCTGTAGGCCAAACTGTGGAGGATAGCTTTAATAATGGTAATGTAAAAATAGATCTGAACAAATGGTACCTGCTTGATGTTGATGAAGAACATCAAACCAATGTACCGTGGATATTTGCCGGTGGTGATTGTGTAACCGGGCCGGCAACTGTAGTTGAAGCAATACAGCAGGGTAAAGAAGCTGCTTCCTCTATCGATAAGTATTTTGGTGGAAATGGAAAAGTTGTAGATGAACA
>JBMCBT010000011.1:0-36176 GCA_048623215.1 Halothermotrichaceae bacterium | reverse complement strand
ATTGACAAAAAAAGATATAAAGTAGAGGGTATGACTGGCTGTATTAAAGATGGAATTTTACCTGGATATTATGGTTATGAAGCCTGTCAGTCAGCAGTTGGAGATATATTTGATTGGTTTATAAATAATGCTGTACCCGGTGAGTATTATGAAAAGGCTGAAAAGTTAGGGATGAATATTTTTCAGTATCTGCAAAGTAAAGCAGAAAAATTAGCTCCAGGAGAAAATGGACTTTTAGCCTTAGACTGGTGGAATGGAAATAGGTCTATTCTAAATGATGCAGATATTACAGGGATGATTCTGGGAATGAACCTTCAGACAAAACCTGAAGAAGTATTTCGCGCTTTAATTGAAGCTACTGCCTATGGAACAAACAAAATAATAGAGACCTTTGAAGAGAGTGGGGTAAGAATTGATGAACTTTATGCCTGTGGTGGGCTTCCGCGTAAGAATGAAATGTTAATGCAGATTTATGCAGATGTAATAGGGAAAGAGATTAAAATAGCAGATTCGAAAGAGACACCGGCACTGGGAGCAGCTATGCATGGTGCAGTGGCAGCAGGTTCAAAGAAAGGTGGATATGAAGATATATTTAAGTCTGCAGATAAGATGGCCGGTATTAAAGAAAAAAGATATACTCCTATAACTGAAAACCATAAGATATATTCCAGAATTTATCAGGAATATTCAAAATTACATGATTATTTTGGACGTGGAAAAAATAATGTAATGAAAGTTATTAAAATATTAAGAAGTATCAGCAAATGAATGGATGCCATGAATTATACTGTGCCGGGCATTTAATAGAAGCAGCGGTAGCTTATGTCTGTAAAGAGAATATAATCTCATCCAGAATGATTAGGGGAAAACTGCCAATGAGCTTTTAAAAGAAAAGTATGTCATATTTAACAGAATATGGTAGGTGCAAAAGAATTAAAAAAACCGTGCATTGCATATTGCAATTCACCTTTTTTTATTTTAAAGCAGGATATTTTTGCTTTATATTAAAATTTATTATAAAATTATGATTAAATGATGAGGTGGAGGAGTATGATTTTTCAGGTGTAATATTTTAGTATGAATAATGTAAAAAAAAGCAATAATAATAATAGGAGGAGAGAGTAGATATGCCGAAAAGAGATGATATTGAAAAGGTGTTAATAATTGGGTCTGGTCCGATAGTAATAGGACAGGCCTGTGAATTTGATTATTCAGGTACTCAGGCCTGTAAAGCTTTGATGGAAGAAGGATATGAAATTGTGCTGGTGAATTCTAATCCAGCTACAATTATGACAGACCCGGAGATGGCTGATAAGACCTATATTGAGCCTTTAACTGTTGATAGTCTGGAAAGGATTATAAAAAAAGAAAATCCTGATGCTTTATTATCAAACCTTGGTGGACAGACTGCCCTTAATCTGTCTTCTGAATTGAATGATGCAGGTATTCTTGACAAGTATGGTGTAGAAATTATAGGAATTCAGCCTGAAGCAATAGAACGTGGTGAAGATAGAATTTCCTTTAAAGAGGAAATGAAAAAACTTGAAGTGCCGATGCCGCGTAGTTTCCCTGCCTATTCAGTAGAAGAAGCTGTTGATATTGCAGATGATTTAGGTTACCCGGTTGTAGTTCGCCCTGCTTATACTATGGGCGGTACCGGAGGGGGCCTTGTTTATAATATAGAAGAACTGAAAAATACTGCAGAAAAAGGAATAGCAGCAAGTAGGATAGGACAGGTACTTGTTGAAGAAGCAGTTATTGGCTGGAAAGAATTAGAGCTTGAACTGGTCAGAGATGAAACAGGTAAAAAAATATCAATCTGTTTTATTGAAAATGTTGATCCTATGGGTGTACATACCGGGGATAGTTTCTGTACTGCACCGATGTTAACTGTTGGACAGGAAGTTCAGGATAGAATTGAAGAATACAGCTATAAAATAGCTGATGCTATCGGTGTAATCGGTGGAGCTAATTTCCAGTTTGGTTATAATCCGGAAGATGACCGTATGGTTGTAATAGAGATGAATCCACGTACATCCAGGTCTTCAGCACTGGCATCTAAAGCAACTGGTTTTCCTATTGCCAGAATTACAACTAAACTTTCAGTAGGAATAACACTGGATGAATTACCTTACTGGAAAGAAGGTACACTTGATAAATACGAACCTTCCGGGGATTACATAGTTGTTAAATATGCTCGCTGGGCTTTTGAGAAATTCCCTGAAACTGAGGATAAACTGGGAACTCAGATGAAAGCTGTTGGGGAAGCAATGAGTATTGGCAAAAATTTTGCAGAAGCTTTTCAAAAAGCAATTCGTTCTCTGGAAATCGGCAGACATGGACTGGGGAATGTTAAGAAATTTGAAGAACTTGATGAAGAACAGATAAAGAAACGCCTCAGTACACCCTCAAGTGAGAGATTTTTCCTGATTTATCATGCGATGCAGAAAGGAATTTCCATAGATGAATTGTATAATATAACTTATGTTGATAAATGGTTCTTACAGGAGATGAAAAATCTTGTTGAATTGGAAGATGAGATAAAATCATATAAAAATAAGGAGCTTCCTGAGGATTTGCTTGTAAAGTCCAAGGGTGCAGGATTTTCTGATAAATATTTAGCCCAAATTTTAGAAATAGATGAAAGTACTATAAGGCAGAGTAGAGAAAATATTGATAAAAAAAGTGATTATGATATTGTACCTGTTAGTGGTGCTGATGGAGAATATTATTATTCTACATATGATATAGATGATAGTCCGGTAAAGGTTTCAAATAGTAAAAAAGTAATGATACTTGGTGGTGGCCCCAATAGAATAGGTCAGGGTATAGAGTTTGATTATGCCTGTGTACATGCTGCCTTTACTCTTGATGACCTAGGATATGAATCAGTCATGGTAAACTGTAATCCAGAAACAGTTTCTACTGACTATGATACTTCCAATAAACTATACTTTGAGCCGCTGACAGTCGAAGATGTTTTAAGAATATATGAGAAAGAAGAACCAGAAGGTATGATTGTTCAATTTGGTGGACAGACACCACTTAATGTTGCCCAGGAATTAGAGGAAGCGGGAGTAAAGATATTAGGTACATCTCCGGCCAGTATAGATTTTGCTGAAGATAGAGAACAGTTCCGTGCTTTAATGAGCAAACTGGGAATTCCTCAACCGGAAAGCGATATTGCAAATTCTATAGATGAAGCACAAGAAATTGCTAATAGAATTGGATATCCCTTGATGTTAAGACCATCATATGTTTTAGGTGGTAGGGGTATGGAGATTGTTTATGATGAAGAAAGTTTAAACACCTATGTTAATACTGTAGTAGAAGAGGTATCTCCTGATAGACCTGTTTTAATAGATAAATTTCTGGAAAATGCTATTGAAGCAGAAGTTGATGCACTGACAGATGGTAACGAAACTTTTGTGGCAGCAGTAATGGAACATATTGAGGAAGCTGGAATTCACTCAGGTGATAGTGCCTGTTCTATACCATCTATTAATATAACCGATGAACAGATGGAAACAATTAAGGATTATACTGCTAAAATAGCTAAGGAATTAAATGTAGTAGGATTAATGAATATACAGTATGCTATATCAGAAGGTAAAGTATATATCATAGAAGCAAATCCAAGAGCGTCCAGAACTGTACCACTTGTTAGTAAGGTAACTGGTATCAATATGGCACAGCTGGCTACACGACTGATGCTGGGAGAGTCCCTTTCAGATTTAAATCTGGAAGACAGAGAAATTTCTTATACAGGAGTTAAAGAAGCTGTATTTCCATTTAATATGTTTGACAATGTAGATCCGGTATTAGGGCCTGAGATGAAGGCTACCGGAGAAGTTATGGGAATAGCTGATACTTTTCCTCTGGCATTTTTCAAAGCACAGGAGGCTGCAGGAGTTGGACTACCACTTTCAGGTAAAGTTCTTATTACAGTAAATGATAGAGATAAGCTGCAGATAGTTGAATCTGCAAAAAAACTTGTAAACCTGGGATTTGAATTACTTGCTACTGAAGGTACACATGAGTATTTAAAAGATAAAGGAATTGACAGTAGTATAATAAATAAAATAAATAAGGGTCGTCCCAACATTGTAGATGCTATTAAAAATGGTGAAATACAGTTAATTATAAATACACCTATAGGTAAACAGGGCAAAGAGGATGATAGTTATATTCGCTCTGGTGCTATTAAATATGGTATTCCATATATTACAACAACTACTGCAACTAAAGCAAGTGTTGATGGAATAGAAGCAGCTAGTAAAACAGATTATCAGATAAAAGCTATTCAGGATTATCATCAAATGCTGGAAGATTAGCTTAGTTACCCCGTAATCAGCAGGCTACCGGTTCAAGTCCGGTCATCGGCTCCAGTTATATTTACCTGACTTCACATCATGTTTAAATCTAATAATACTTTATGGTAATATACATTGAATGTATAATATTAGGAAGAGAAGGCCAGAATTTTCTGGCCTTTTTATTGTTTGTTTAATTATTCCTTTCCATAAATAGAGTAATATATTTTGGTAATTATTTTATTTCCAGTCACTTATTATTTCACTTTTTTAATATTAATGATAATTTTCGACAAATTTTACAGGATATTTGACTATTTTAGAGAAATAATATAAAGAGAAAAGCAGATTAGGAGATTATAAAGGAGGAAGTAAAATGGTCAGTAGATATCATGTAGCAAAAGATGGTTCAGATTTTGGTAAAGGAACAGGTGAGGAACCATTCTTAACAATTAACAAAGCAGCTTCTGTTGCTGAAGCAGGAGATACCGTCATTGTCCATCAGGGAGAATATCGGGAATGGGTAAAACCTGTAAATTCAGGCTTAAGTAATAATAGAAGAATTACTTATCAGGCTGCTGAAGGTGAAAAAGTAGTTATTAAGGGTTCAGAGAAGATTAATGATTGGGAAAAAGTAGAGGATACCATCTGGAAAACAGTAATACCAAATGAATTTTTTGGAGATTTTAATCCCTATCAAGAAGAGATTTTTGGAGATTGGCTTATCACTACAGATACAGGTAGAACAAAACATCTTGGAGATGTTTATTTAAATGGTATGTCTTTTTATGAAGCAGGAAACTATGAAGAATTAGAAAATCCTGAAGTACGTACAGAAATAGTAGATAACTGGACAGAGAAGACTGTTCCAGTCCATAATCCGGAGCAGACAAAATATCTCTGGTTTGCTGAAGTAGATGATGAGAAGACAACAATTTATGCTAATTTTCACGAAGCTAATCCCAATGAAGAACTTGTAGAAATAAATGTTAGAAAATGCTGTTTCTATCCTGATAGGATAGGTATAAATTATATTACAGTAAAGGGTTTTGAGATGGCTCAGGCAGCAACCCCATGGACTCCACCAACAGCTGATCAGCCGGGATTAATTGGGCCTCACTGGAGTAAAGGGTGGATTATTGAAGATAATATAATACATGATTCAAAGTGTAGTGCAATTAGTATTGGTAAAGAAAGTTCAACAGGAGATAACTATCGTTCAAAACGTCAGGATAAGCCTGGTTATAAATATCAGATAGAATCTGTATTTCTTGCCAGACAGGCAGGATGGAGTAAAGAGAAAGTTGGCTCACATATTATTAGAAATAATACAATTTATGACTGTGGCCAAAATGGAATTGTAGGTCATCTGGGCTGTGTATTTAGCGAAATATATGATAATCATATTTATAATATTGCTTTAAAAAGGGAATTTTACGGCCATGAAATAGCCGGTATCAAACTTCATGCGGCAGTGGATGTTCAAATACATAATAATCGTATCCATGACTGTTCTCTGGGTACATGGATGGACTGGCAGACACAGGGAACTAGAATTAGCAGAAATCTCTATTATCGTAATAACCGTGATATGTTTATAGAAGTCAGTCATGGACCCTATATTGTAGATAATAATATCCTGGCTTCAGAATATGCTTTAGATAATTATTCTCAGGGTGGAGCATATATTAACAATTTAATTTATGGAAAAATGGTTCTCAGGAAAGTTCTAAAACGATCAACACCATATCATATACCACACAGCACAAAGATTGCAGGATTTTCCGTTATTCATTGTGGTGATGACCGTTTCTATAATAATATATTTATTGGAAGAGACTCTATAGAAGGTATTGCTCGAGATGTTGTTCGGGGTGATAATCGAAGCGAGGGTGTAGGTACTGCTCATTATAACGGTTATACCACTTCACTGGAGGAATATCTGGAAAAAGTACACCAAAAACCTGGTGATGTAGAAATATTTATGGAGACTGATCAGCCTGTTTATATTAATAACAATGTATACTTGAATGGGGCAGTGCCTTTTGAGCGAGAAGGTGAAAAGTTGGTAGCAGACCAGTTTAGTCCCGAATTTAGTATTACAGAAGAAGGTGATGAAGTCTATCTTTCCTGTGAGCTTCCAGAAGATTTTGAGAAAATATCTGGGGAGATTCAGAGTACTGAGACTCTGGGAAAAGTAAGACTTGCCGATGCAGACTTTGAAAATCCAGATGGCAGTGATCTAACAGTTGATAAAGATTATACAGGAGAAAAGCGTAAAGAAAAAAATGTAGTAGGACCAATAGTTAATCTAAAAAAGGGAAAAAACCGTGTAAAAGTCTGGGGATAATCTGATTTAGCTAATATGCTTAACCTGAATTATCATAAACCTGTGATAGCTTCATTTAAAGAAGGGCAACCATGAAAAATGGTTGCCCTGTTTTTTTAGTTGGTAAAGCTATATTTATGTTTTGGCAAAAACGCTTAGAGGTAAATGGAAATATCTGTGTTTTCTTTGTCTTTGCTATCTTCCAGAGTGAATTTAACATTTTTATCTCCAAAACTTAGTTCATATTCACCGCGGAAACCAGTGAATTCAACCTGACCCGTATTATCTGTAGTTAGAGAAGTTGATTTTGTCCACCATTCTTCTTTTACTAATTTGTGTAGTTCCTTATAAGCTGGTTTGGCAGAACAGTCCTCACGAATCAGTCCTGAAGGTGCATTAAGCCACTGGCCGTCAAGGAAATCCCACCAGGTTATACCGGTAACCATTGGATGTGCAAAAAGAGTACTATAGAATTCTTTAACCTGTCTGGCCTGCCGTTCTTCACCTTCCGTAGTACTGGGCCACTTATCTACTTGATAATCATTGAGATCATCATATTTAGTAGGCATTAGGTCTCCAGAGATAATTGTTGTTTCACTAAAGTGAATTGGTATATCAAATCTGGAAAACCGCTCCAGTACTGATTGGAGTTTTTCCATACCCCAGTATCCCTGATGCATATGAGACTGAATACCAATAATATCTATTTCGATTCCAGCTTCTAAACAACCTTCAATTAAAATATCATAGGCTGGAGAAACATCAAAATCATTGAGAATAAAAGTAGCTTTTGGATTAGTAGAACGTGCTGCCTCAAATACAGTTTTAATGGTATTAATTCTTCCCAGTTCTTTACAAACCCGGGTAAGTCCATTATCATATTTATCAAATATAGGCATGATCACCACTTCATTAATGACATCCCACATATCTATAAGACCTTCGAAATCTTTAACATCTCGATGGATCCGTTTAATTTGTGTTTTCATTATTTCTTCATTACTCATATCTAATAACCAGTCAGGTGCCAGTGTATGCCAGCTTAAGGGATGACCTTTGATTACAAGATTATGATCTTTACACCATTTAGCGGTATTCATTAATTCCCTGGTTTTAGGTTTACCCTTTTCTGGTTCAAATCTTTCCCAATAAAAAGGGAGAGTTACAAAGTTAAATAGATCAAGAAATTTATCTATGTATTTCTCAGTGCGCTCTTTGTCAGATTCTTGAAGCTCATTATTGGCATATGGAACTATTTCAAATCCATTACTACCAAAGAGAAATTCATGATCTTTTTGACTGACCGTTAATTCCTGATTTTGTAAAGGGGTTTTGTCTTCAGCAAAAACTTTAATTGTAGCAGTTGTTTTTCTGTGTTGATAGTTATTCATTAAAAGCTCCTCCTTTTGTTATATGGTACTTTTCATTGCCGCTTGTTTTGTATGATTGTGCGACTATTATCATCCTATTTAATTATAACATAAGATTACTGTCAGTGGAAGTAATGCTCTCTGTACAAAAAAATATCAATATTTGTTAAAACAAAGTCTTAAAAAAATGTTAGAAAAATACAAGATTAATTTTATTTCAGTTCTATATTTTTTGAATATTACAATTGTATATTGTATAATATAAAAGCAATTACCATACTATACCAGAATGAAAGCAATAATATAGTTAGCAGGATGGTATGGTATAAACGTGGGCTTGCCCCGAGGAGGATTAATAGATGAATATTGGTAATAAGTTAAAAGATTATCTGGTTAAGGTTTTAAACGGTATGGCACTTGGTTTATTTGCTTCATTAATAATTGGTTTAATACTCAAACAAATTGGAACTTATTTAAATATAGAAAGTCTTACTCAATTTGGGATAATAGCACAAAATTTAATGGGGCCTGCTATAGGTGCTGGTGTTGCCCATAGTATCGGTGTATCTCCTCTGGGGATTTTTGCTGCCATTATTACGGGGGCTATTGGTGCTGGTACTATTGAAGTTTTACCTTCAGGAGTTCTGGGATTACATATTGGGGAACCGGTAGGAGCTCTTGTTGCCTCTCTGGCAGGTGCGGAATTTTCTCGTTTGATTCAGGGAAAGACCAAAGTAGATATTGTCCTTGTTCCTGCAGGTACAATTATTGTAGGTGGTTTGATAGGTTACTGGTTTGCACCTATAGCTGTTACTGTGATGAGCTGGCTTGGTAATTTGATTAATATAGCTACAGAGCTTCACCCTATCCCTATGGGTATTTTGGTATCTACACTGATGGGTATTATACTTACTTTACCAATTAGTAGTGCAGCTTTAGCTATATCATTAGGTTTAAGTGGGTTGGCAGCTGGTGCTGCTACAATCGGCTGCTCGGCACAGATGATAGGCTTTGCAGTTGCCAGTTATAGAGAGAATAAATTTGGAGGATTTATAGCACAGGGTTTTGGTACATCAATGTTACAGATTCCTAATATTATAAAAAATCCTTTAATTTTTATTCCTCCCATTATTACTTCAGCAATTTTAGGCCCGGTTTCAACTGTTATTTTTAGAATGAAAAATAGCCCAATTGGTGCCGGAATGGGTACCAGTGGTTTAGTAGGACAGGTAGCTACAATTGAGGTAATGGGTATTGGGGCTGTAACACCTATCTTATTATTACATTTTATTTTACCGGCCTTAATTACCCTATTTATTTCAGAATTTATGAGAAGAAAAGGATATATTAAAAAAGGGGATATGTTATTACGGGATTAATAGATCTGACGGTCTTTTAATATTACCAATTAACACTATAATCGCTTACTTCATAGTCATTTATTAAAACAAGGCACTTTTACTTATTCCTGTTCCATAACTTCCTGAAATGAATTTTTATTATTTTCATTTGTTGTTCTCAGGTGCAGGTCACGTTGAGGATAGGGTATTTCAATATCTTCTTCTTTAAATGCTTCCCAGATATTTAGCAGTACATCAGTTTTAACTCCAGCGAGTCCGTTTTTAGGATCCCTTATCCAGAATCTCAATTCAAGATCAATAGAACTATCGCCAAAACCGATCAGGTGACATTTTGGTTGGTGTAATCTATCAATTCTATCTACATCCAAAGTAGCTTCTTCTACCAGTGTCATTGCTTTTTTTACATCACTATCATAGGAAATACCGATAGGTACTTTTATTCTAACGTATTCATCACTATAGGATAAATTGACTACTTTTTCTACTATAAAGTCTTCATTAGGAATTAAATATTCTTCACCATCAAGTGTAATAATGGAAACAAATCTGGCATTTAATGAATCAACCCAACCAAAAGTGCCTCCAACCTGAATTACATCACCGGGTTTTATAGATTTGTCTGCCAGGATTATGATACCACTGATAAAATTGGCTACAATTTTCTGCAGCCCAAAACCAATACCTACACCAACTGCACCACCGAGAACTGTCAGTGCCGTAAGATCTATCCCCAGTATGCTTAAGCCGAAAAAGCCAGCAGCAGTGTATAAAATAATTTTAGACATTTTATTTAATAATACCTGTAGTGATGGTGTAAGGTCATTAATATTTTTTATTTTTTTTTCTAATAGACTAGCTATTTTTCTTGATAACCATAATATTATGGTAAATAAGAAAAACCCCTGTAAAATCAACCAAACAGAAACTTTAAGTTCCCCCAGAGTGAAAGACAGGTTATTTAACAATTTTACAGTTGTATCATATATGTTTAATAGATTTAGAGTGATTATAGATAAAATAGCGAAAGTAACCATACTTATTATTAGTTTATTTTCTAAAAAGGAAAGCATGAAACGAATCAATATCCAGGCAGATAAAATTTGAGCAGTTACCTGAATTATTAAGTAAGGCCAATGCAAATTAATAGCTAACACTGTATAGACCCACAATAATATGTTTATCATGAGAGGAGTAGTCATAATATCTATACTATTTTCTACCGTATTTTTTCTGGAAATATTTAATTTTGCTAACAAATTCTTTAGTATATTTTTTGTTTTTACAGCAGGATAAATTATGATTATAATAGAACCGAGGATTACAGAGATCTGAATAATCGTAGAGGTTACGAAGATTTCAGTGTTAATCCAGTTCACTGCAGAAGATAATACCTGTTGAATGTTAATATCATCCATAAATTTCACCTCGTTTTATAATTATAAAACAATTTTGTGCAGTATGTATAAATTATATTTTATTTATACGAGTTTTAAAAATTATGATGTTATTATCTATAGCATAACTTTTTATTAATTAATAAATCAAGTATTTAATTATATTAATAATAATTATTACTAAATTTTCAAGAATTAAACAGCTAAGTATTCCTAACTACTATTTAAAAGTAATAATCATTACTAATACAAAATAGTGAGGTTTGATACTTAATTAATATTACCATATAATAAAATTGTAAAATTGAAGATAAGAAATACTTCTACTTTCCAAAGAAAGGAGAGTGTTACAATGAATGACCTCTTTAATTACAAAAGTGGCTTCATGTTTGATAACAAATTCAATTTTACGGAGAACAGATTCATAACTTAAAGCTCAAATAGAACTACCCAAAATATAGTCCCTGCTTATTGTAAGCAGGGGCTATAGAATATTTAAGAGAAGTGAATAAATGGCTTATAATAGTAAAATTAGTGATATGTTTTATCAGATGGACAAAATTTGCTTATTGGTTGTTACATAAAAAAATGTTATAATAAAATAAAATAATGGTTAATATAAAGGTGATGAAATTATGTTAACTAATATTATTAATACAGTTAAAGAATATAATAAAATCTTAATGAAAAAGGATATAGCTGCTGGATTATCTGTTGCAGCTATTTGCCTTCCGCAGAATATGGCCTATGCTTTAATTGTAGGTGTTGAACCGATTTACGGTATATATGCAACTATTATTTCCATGCTGGTTTTTACTATTATTGGACAGTCCAGTTATCTAGTTATCGGCCCTACTAATATTATGGCAATGGGTCTGGCCAGCAGTTTAAATGTAGTTCAGCAGGGTAATTATCTTGAGGCTCTATTTTTATTAACCTTTTTAATTGGACTCTGTCAACTCTTATTTGGTTTATTAAAAATAGGTAAATTAGTAAATTATGTCTCAGAATCATTAATTGTAGCATTAAGTACTGGTGCTGTGATAATGATAGCAGTTCAACAACTGCAGTATTTGTTTGGTATATCAGCAGATAATGCCCATAATATATATACAAATATATATTACTTTATTAGAAACATCAATCATATTAATTGGTATTCTCTTTTGTTGGGATTAGTGACAATGGGATTAATATTGGTTATAAAAAGATATAAACCAAGCTGGCCCGAGTACTTAATAGCATTGATTATAGTGACATTTGTTGTATATTTATTTCAATTTGAAGAGAATATAGCTGTTATCGGGAAATTACCTTCAGGTATATTTAGACTTAATATTGTAAGTTTTGACTGGAAATTGATAAATACATTGCTTAATAAAGGTTTATCTATTGCTTTTCTTGGCTTTATACAAACTTTAGCTGTTTCCAAATCATTAACAGTCCAGACTAAAGAAGAAATAGATACAAATAAAGAATTTATTAGTCAGGGTATTATAAATATGATTAATCCTTTTTTTAGTGGATTTGCAACTGCCGGCTCTTTTACTAATTCATTTGCAAATCTTCAATCTGGTGCTGCAACTAAATTAGCCCAGTTTTTTACCAGTCTTACAATAATTCTGATTCTGATTTTAATAAAACCAATAATTTATTATGTACCGATTACAGGTCTGGCCGGGCTGGTAATAGTAGTAGCTGTTGGTTCTATTAAAATAAAGGAAATAAGAAAAAATTTATTTACAACTAAAGGAGATGCATTGATTTTTGTGGTTACTTTTCTGTCTGCAGTATCTCTGGGGAGTATAGATAGTGCTATTTATATAGGATTACTAGTATCTATAGGTGTTTTGTTGAAAAAATCCGAAAATATAGACCTAGGTATAATAAAATATGATAATGAAGATAAATTAATACAAAAAGAGGTTGATGATTTGACTGATGATTATTTAAAGGATAACTGTGTTGTTATTAATATGAGAGGTAATTTACATTTTAGTTCTGTTAATAATTTGAAGAAAAAATTTAAATCAGCTTTTGACCATGGAGACAATTTTGTAATACGCTTAAGAGAAATTGAACGAATGGATACTACAATATTACGCGAGTTAGAAAACTTTATAGATAAAGTGAAAGAAGAAGGAGGTAATATAATTTTATCAGGAGTAGATAAGGCACAATATAAAAGACTAAAAAGATTTGGCATAACAGACAAGATAGGAACAGATAATATATATCTATCTGAAGAAAAGCTGTTTGCAGCCACAAAAGAAGCATATGATGAGGTTACTGATTTTCAATAGATATATTGATATCAAATTCTCCCAGGTCTGAGTTCATAGAAACAGATATAATATTATCAACAGTAATCAAAAGATTTTTGCCTGTACCCAGGATTACTTCAGGAGGTACTATATCACACTGATAATTGTTTTTACTTAGATTTGTTACAGCGTTACCACTGATGATATTAGCTAATTCTCCTACAGCTGAACCAACCAGTTCATTTAATTCATTCATTTCCATACCAGCCATTTTAGCAGCAATATTTAAGGCCATTGATTCCGAAAAAGAATAAATTACTGAACCAGTAAGGTCTCCTGAAACACCAATATTTATATTTGCTTTTTTAGTAGTAATGATATTATCTTTTAGTTCTATGTTTCTTCTTTCAACTTTTATTTGAAACATGTTATTTAATACAGTATTAGCAGCATTATAGAATGGATTAACTATTTGTTTTTTTTTCAATTCCCATCACTCCCTTACCTGAGATATATAACAAAAAATCTATCCAAAATAATATAATTAAGCCTAAGCTTTAAGTAGTATTAAAAGGGATAGTATAACGATTATAAGTATTACTTCGACAAATAGATAAAAATTACCTGCAAAATAGACCTATTTTTTCTACTAATTTAATTTTCGATTAGTTAGAAAGCTATAAATGTTTTAAATGAAACAAAAGAATATAATAAAGAGGCTGAGGAATATAATAAAGAGGTATAAGAATTTGATTAATCACTTGACAAATACTAGATAAAGGTGTATTATATACAAAAAGTAATACATTTAACGACAAAGACCGAGAGGAGTAATTAAGGTCAACCTTTAAAGAGAGAAGGATTCATCGGCTGAAAGATCCTTCAGGAAAGGCTTAATGAAAGTCGCTCGTGAGTTTCCTGATTGAAATTATATTAGGTCAGGACGGCTGTATTCCGTTAATATATACATAAAGTGTTATTTAGTTCATTATTATATTAATTAAGTTATTGCTACCGACAGTTTATCCATATATAATTTAACTGTTCTGTTCGGTCTTGAAATGACCTAAATAAAATTAAGGTGGTACCGCGAAAAAGGTCTCCTTTCGTCCTTATCAGGATGAGGGGAGATTTTTTAATTTTTTTCAGCTTTCAGGATAATTGATTAATATTAGTTAGCTGTATTTAGCGAAGGTAGGGTGTGAAATGAAAACACCATGTATAAATCAAAAATGTTAAGAAACCTATTAAGGAGGATTAGTTAAAATGTCTAAATTACCTAAAACATATGACCCGGATAAAGTAGAAGAAAAATGGTATAATTACTGGGAAGAAAATGGTTATTTTGAAGCAACATTTAAACAGGATAAAGATTCTTTTAGTGTAGTAATGCCGCCGCCTAATATAACGGGACAATTGCATCTTGGCCATGCTCTTGATAATACCCTGCAGGATATATTGACCCGCTGGAAGAGAATGCAGGGGTTAAATACTCTCTGGCTGCCTGGTACAGACCATGCCAGTATAGCTACTGAGAAAAAAGTAGTAGATAAGATGCGTGCTAGTGGTGTTAAAAAAGAAGAGATAAGCCGTGATGATTTTCTAGAAAAAGCATGGGAGTGGAAAGATGAATATGGTAATAGAATAACAAAACAGCTGCGCAAAATGGGGTCTTCCTGTGACTGGTCCCGGGAAAGGTTTACCATGGATGAAGGTTGTTCCCGGGCAGTAAGAGAAGTTTTTGTAGAACTTTATGAAAGGGATTTAATATATCAAGGTGATTATATTGTTAACTGGTGTCCTGATTGTCATACAACTTTATCTGATATAGAGGTAGAACATGAAGACCATGGGGGCAAAATATATCATCTCAAATATCCACTTAAAGATAGTGATAAGTATATTGTTGTAGCTACTACCAGGCCGGAAACTATGCTGGGGGATACTGCAGTTGCAGTTCATCCAGGTGATGATAGATATAAGGATCTGGTTGGTAAAAAAATAGTTTTACCTTTAATGGATAGAGAAATACCTGTTATTGCTGATGAGTTTGTAGATAAAGAATTCGGTACCGGGATGGTTAAGGTAACACCAGCACATGACCCTAATGATTTTGATATGGGTAGAAGACATGACCTGGACGTAATCAAGGTTATTGATGAAGATGCAAATATGACTAAAATAACAGGTAAATATGCAGGTATGGATCGCTATCAATGCCGTGAAGCGGTAATTGAAGACCTGAAAGCAAAAGGTTTATTTGAAAAAATAGAGGAACATGAACATGCAGTGGGACAGTGTTACCGCTGTGATACAGTAATAGAGCCACTGGTATCAAAACAATGGTTTGTTAGAATGAAACCACTGGCTGAGCCGGCAATTGAAACAGTTAAAGATGGGCGTGTTAATTTTGTTCCTGAAAGATTCAGCAAGGTATATCTGAACTGGATGGAAAATATAAGAGACTGGTGTATTTCCCGTCAGCTCTGGTGGGGACATAGAATACCAGTCTGGTACTGCCAGGACTGTGGTGAAGTAATTGTCAGCACAGAAGATAATGTAGACAGCTGCACAAACTGTAATAGTGATAATGTTAAACAGGAAGAGGATGTTCTTGATACCTGGTTTAGTTCTGGACTATGGCCATTCTCTACTCTGGGTTGGCCGGTAGCTACAGAGGAATTACAATATTATTATCCTACTGATGTACTGGTGACCGGTAGAGATATTATCTTTTTCTGGGTAGCACGGATGATCTTTATGTCATTGGAGTTTATGGAAGAAGCACCTTTTGAAGATGTTTATATACATGGTTTGATTCGTGATGCTCAGGGACGTAAAATGAGCAAATCACTTGGTAATGGTATTGACCCTATTGAAGTTATTGAGGAATATGGTGCTGATGCTTTACGCTTTACCTTAATTACAGGCAATACCCCTGGTAATGATATGCGCTTTAGGGAAGAGCGTCTGGAAGCAAGCCGTAATTTTGCCAATAAAATATGGAATGCTTCCCGCTTTATTATGATGAATATAGAAGATTTAGATTATGAGGCGATTGAACCTGATCAATTGAATTATACAATGGCTGACAAATGGATAATTAGCCGTTTAAATAAAGTAACTTCTTCAATTGAATCAGCACTTAATAAGTATAATTTTGGTGAAGTAGGTAAATTACTATATGATTTTATTTGGAGTGAATTCTGTGACTGGTATATAGAACTTATTAAACCACGATTATATCAGGATAAAGACCTAAAAGCCAAGAAGACTGCACAATATGTAGGGACAACTATTCTGGAAAAAATATTGAAACTGCTACATCCAGTTATGCCTTTTATTACAGAAGAAATCTGGCAGCAGCTGCCGGGTGGTAAGACTGATACTATTATGACTGCTTCCTGGCCGGCTGTAAGTGAAGAAAGTATGGATGATGATATTGAGAATAAGATGAATCTAATTATGGATATTATTAGAGCTATACGTAATATCAGAAATGAAATGAAAGTTAATCCCGGCAAACGGATTAAAGTAATACTCAATCTGGAAGCTGAAAATACGGTTCTTAATCAAAAAGAAATTCTTGAAGAAGGTAAAGCTTATATTAAAGATTTGGCCCGTGTTGAGGATTTAAATATTGAAGTTGGGACTGAGGATAAACCGGATAAAGCTTCTACTGCTATTGTTAGTGGTATTGAGGTAATTTTGCCACTTGAAGGAATGGTGGATATTGATAAAGAAATAGAAAGATTAAAGAAAGAACTTGAAGATGTTAAATTTGAAATTAAAAGAGCTGAAGGAAAACTGGCCAATGAAGGTTTTGTTAATAAGGCTCCCGAACATCTGGTTGAAGCCGAAAAAGATAAATTAAAAGAATATAAAGCTAAAAAAGAAAAGTTAAATAAAACATTAAATGAATTACAATAATGATACAGGGGATATGCCGGGCATATCCCCTGTTAAGATTTAAATTAGTATCAATCCGACAGTCATCTGACCGCAGATATAAGAGCAAATAAATTAATTATTGCTTTAACGGCTGCTGAAGTTCCAGAAGGGCTGAAAGGAGAGTACAATTGTGTATAAAATTAAAGTCTTTGTTAATGGAGAGGAAAATAAGATAAAGGCACCTTCTTCCAGTAATTTGCTTGACATATTACAGAATAATGGTATAAATATTTCAGCTCCCTGTGCTGGGCAGGGTAAATGTGGTAAATGTAAAGTGAAAATAGTAAATAGTTTTAGTTCTGATCAATTAAAGAAAAAAGAGCTTGAGTTATTAAGTCAGGAGGAAGTTGATAAAGGTGTACGACTGGCCTGTAGAACTATTGTGGATAGAGATATGACTATTTATGTAGATGAAAGTAGTATAAACGAAGACAATACTATGGAGATTAAAAAAGACAGTGTTAGTATCGATACTGGGTTAAAGACTGATTTTAATAAAGAGAAATTAGTTTCCACTGATACATATGGTCTGGCTGTTGACATTGGTACAACCACTATTGTTATTTATTTAATTGACCTTCTTGATGGTGAAGAAATTGATGTTACAGCTTTTGCCAATCCACAGCGTCGCTATGGAGCAGATGTTGTATCACGGGTTAATTTTACTTTAGATAATGAAGATGGAATAAAAAAAATGCAGCAAATTTTAATGAATTCATTAAACCAGAGTATTAAAAAACTGGCAGAAAAAAATGAACTTAAAAAAGAAAAAATTTCTCAAGCTGTTGTTGTCGGTAATACGATTATGCTGCATACTCTTTTAGGGCTATCGGCTGCAAATATAGTTAATGCTCCTTATATTCCTGTCTTTACTGAGTCCAGGACATATTCCGCATCAGAGTTTGGACTGAAGATAAGTAAAGATGGTTCAGTTAAAATTCCTCCTTCTATTTCTGGCTATATAGGTGCAGATATTACTGCAGGAATGCTGGTAACAGAAGCACAGAATGCAGATAAATATTTATTTCTTGATCTGGGGACAAATGGGGAAATAGTTTTAGTAGATAATAATAAAATAATTACTACATCTGCTGCTGCCGGCCCGGCATTTGAAGGTGCTAATATTACCTTTGGTATGGCGGCAGTAAATGGTGCAATCTCCCGCTTTAGCTTAAATGAAAAGGGTATACCGGTTTACAGTACAATCGGGAAGAAAACTGCCAGAGGAATCTGTGGTTCAGGGTTAATAGATATTATAGCTGAACTACTGCGGAATAATTATATGGAAAAGAGCGGTAAGTTGGTTAATAATAATTCATTGCTTCAAAACAGAAAGTATATGGGGGAGTATCAGGGGATTAATGCTTTTGAAATTTTTAAGTCTAAAAAGGAAAAGATAGTTTTGACACAGAAAGATATCAGGGAATTTCAATTGGCCAAGGCAGCAGTCACTGCCGGTATTAAAATAATATTTAAGGAAGCTGGTAGTAAATTTAAGCAGGTAGACAAAGTATATCTGGCTGGTGGTTTTAGTAATTATATAAATATCAATAATCTTATTGCCATTGGGATATTACCTTTTGAATTGAAGGAAAAAATAGTAAGATTAGGAAATACAGCCGGGCTGGGTGCTAAGCTCTATCTTATAAATAAAAAATTCAGGAAAAAAGCTGAGAAAATAAAAGCACAGGCTCAATATATTATGCTGTCGAGTCGGTCTGATTTTCAAAAGGTATATCTGGATTCAATGAATCTGGAGATATTTTAATATAATAAAGGATATTGTTGTTAAATGTTTAATTTTAATAGTAGGTTTATCTTTATCTATAAGGAGGTCACAAATTGATTAAGGCAGCTATTTTATCAATAAATGGAAGGCAGGAACCTGAAACCAGTGAGTATGGTCAAATTGTAAAAGATATGATAAAAGAAATTGATGGTAAAGAAGTATATTATAATGCTGTAGCTGACGAGTTTGGTAAAATACAGGAAGAATTATTTAACTTAACTGAAAAAGGGACAGCAGATATAATATTTACTATAGGCGGGACAGGTTTTAAAAAAAAAGATATAACACCAGAAGCAACTATGGCAGTAATTGAGAAGGAAACTCCGGGTATTGCTGAATTGATGAGAAGAAAAATGTCGATGGTAGTACCAGAAGCAATTTTGTTACGAGGCCGTGCCGGGATAAGAAAGTCAACTTTGATTATTAATCTGCCTGGTGATACTACTACTATTAAAGAATGTTTAAAGGCATTGTTACCTGTTATTCCACGTGGTGTTGAAGTATTAAAGCAAATACCTACCAGACATAAGTTGTTAAAACTCTGGGATCAGGGATAAGTAAATTAGATATTCAGGGAGACTTAAAATATGGTATTGATACATGTTGGCTTAATTTGAATAATGTTGATAACAATACAGATATAGAGCCAAAATACGAAATTGAACGACTAATAGAATTAAAAAATATTTTATGAATTAAATAAATTTACTAAGTATTAATCCGAAAACCATAAATCCTCCAAATTCAATATTAAGACTGGCCATTTTATAATCTATATCATTTAAGTCAGTTTGTCTTTCAGCTTTATATACTGTTTTTATTCTACTGGCAGCTAATGGTAAAGTAATAAAGGCCAGTAACAGCCATAAGGGTAATAAATTGTTATAAATTAAAATTGCCAGAGAAAAATAGGCAGATGTTATTAAAAAATAATAATAATATCTGGCCAGTTTAAATCCCATGATAACCGGTGCTGTTTTTATTCCCCTTTTTTTATCATTTTCATAATCTCTTAATTCATTTGAATGCTGCATCCCTGTTATTAAAAAACTAACAGGAATACCAACCCAGACAGGATACCAGCTTTGAACTCCTGTGTGAATATAATAAATACCCCAGACCATAATCACACCCATCCAGAGAAATATTGAAGGGCCTCCTAGACCATAATATTTATAACTAATAGGTTTGGCAGTATAAAAAAAACCGGCAAAAGCACCAATTGTTCCTACCAGAAATATTATTCCTCCTCTCAGTAAAGATAGATAGAGGCCAAAAGGGATACTGGCCAGAAAACAAATTAAACCAACTTTATAAAACTGTTCAGGCCTTATTTTATTTTCGACTCTTTTAAGACCGCTGGAGCTGAGAGAATTTTTATAGTCAAGCCCTATAATATAATCAAAATAATCATTGATCAAATTAGTACCGGTATGAATTAAGATGAGAGGAATCATACTTATGATATGGAGTTTAAAGTCAAATACACCATGATAAAAAGCTAAAGCAGCTCCAACACTGGTAGAAACTGTTGTAGTTGCAAATCCAAAAGGGCGAATAGCAATAATCCAATATTTAAACTTATTAAACATATAAAATTCCTCCAATACTGTTAATAATAATAGTATTTGTAGAATATAGGAAAATATACAAAATTCAAACTAAAGAGGTGATGTAGATTAGATGCGTAAATATTATCAAGAGAAATTTGGAAATGAATCAGTTTATAATTGTCATCCCTGGAAAATAATAGAAGAAGAGTTTGATGTAGATAATAACCACTGCAGTGAATCTATATTTGCTCTGGGTAATGGTTATTTAGGTGTTAGAGGAACTCTGGAAGAAGATTACAGCGGCCCTTCTGATACTACAACACCTGGTATATATATTAATGGTGTTTATGGTTCTAGTAAAATTGAATATGGTGAAAAAGCACCAAAACAACCGGAGCTAAGCCAGACCATTATAAACCTTCCTGACTGGACCAAAATAAATTTTTATCTTGATGGTGAAAAGTTTGATATGCTTGAAGGTAAAGTTGAAGATTATCAGAGGATACTTGATTTAAAAAAAGGTACTCTTAGCAGAAGATTGATATGGGAAAGCCCTGGTGGAAAAAAAGTTGAGGTAGATATTACACGTTTTGTAAGTATGGTTAACCGGCATATTGGATTAATTCGTTATCGGGTAAAATCTTTAAATTTTAGTGGTAAGATTAAAATTATATCTTCACTAGATGGTAATGTAAAAAATAATTATCAAATGAACGAAAAAAAAGCTTTAGAACTTCAGGAGATTGATATTATAGATAAAGATAATCAAAATTATCTTATTCAGCAGGTAAATAGTACCGGTATATCAATAGGAATGGCTATGATGAATATCTATAATTATAATACAGGTTCTGATAGTGTCAGGGAAACTAAACTTATAGAAGATGAGAAAATAATAAATGAATTTAGAACTAGATTAGAAAAAGATGAAGAAATAATCTTAACTAAATATACTGCTTTTCATACATCTATGGATATACCTGATGGACTTAAAGATCATATGTTATTAGATCTTGAAAAATCTGTTTTATATGGATATGAAAGTATATTGCAGGATCACCAGGATTATCTGAAAACATACTGGGATGATGTTGATATAAAAATAGATGGTGATACAGCTTCACAGCAGGCGTTTAGGTTTAATGCCTATCAATTACTACAGTCTACCGGTAGAGATAGCTATACGAATGTTCCGGCAAAGGGGTTAACTGGCGAATATTATGAAGGACATTATTTTTGGGATACAGAAATATATATATTACCTTATTTTCTTTATACAAAACCTGAAGTTGCACGGGCACTTTTAATATATAGATATCATATTTTAGATCAAGCCAGACAAAATGCAGAGAGGGTTAGATTGAAAGGCGCATTATTTCCCTGGCGTACAATTAACGGCAGGGAAGCTTCTGCATTTTTTATGGGTTCTACTGTTCAGTTTCATATTAATGCAGATATAGCCTTTGCTATTAATCAGTATTTCACAGCTACCTGTGATTATGAATTTATGTTTAATTATGGTGTAGAAATATTAATAGAAACTGCAAGGATGTGGGCCAGCCGCGGTAGTTATATACCATTAAACAATAATAGGTATTGTTTTAATGAAGTTTGCGGCCCTGATGAATATAAACCAGGTGTCAGTAATAGCTGTTATACCAATTATATGGCCAAATTCAACCTGGAATATGCTGCTGATATGATTAACTTGATGAAAAAGAAAGCTGAGAAAAAATATAAAACTCTTCAGGAAAAACTAAAATTAAAAAATGATGAGGCTGATAATTGGAGAGAATTGGCTGCTGATATACTGCTTCCTTTTAATCAGGAACTTGGTATTCACCCACAGGATGACTCTTTTCTTTATAAAGACAATATAGATATAGAGTCTATACCTGAGGAGGAGTTTCCTCTTGTCAAAAGCTGGCATCCTCTCACTATCTGGCGGTATCAGGTTATCAAACAGGCTGATGTGATTTTGTTAATGTTTCTTTTTGGTGACAGCTTTGATCTGGAAGAAAAGAAGGCTAATTATGATTATTATGAACCAAAGACAACTCATGATTCTTCATTATCACCTTCTATTTACAGTATTATTGCTGCGGAGATTGGATATTTTGATGATGCCTATGATTATTTCATTCAGACCATTAGATTAGATCTTGATGATTATAATAAAAATACTTATCAGGGTTTACATTTAGCCTGTATGGGTAGTTCCTGGATGGTTTTGGTACAGGGATTTGCCGGAATGAGAAATTATGGTGGAAAACTTTATTTTAACCCATATTTACCTGAACAATGGGATGGATATTGTTTTAAAATGACTTTCAGAGATAGAAAAATAGAAGTGAAAGTAAAATCAGACCAGGTAAGATACAGATTAGTCCAGGGAAACAGATTGGAGTTACTTCATATTGGAGAAAGCTGTATGCTGAAGAACGGACAGGAATTGATAAAAAATTTAAGAAAGGTTGATAGAGATGGGGAAAATTAATATTCAAGAAACATAGGAGATTTATGTATTTAAATAAAAATGGTGATTGGGGTGATAGAATTGAAAGCAAAAAAGTTTTATTATAAAACATATATAAGAACTACAGGCAAAATGCTTATAGCTTTATTAATTATACCGGTTTTACTGCTAATGGTTACCGGTATTATGCTTGGACTTACTATAATAATAATTGCTGCAGTATTGTTAATACTAACGGCTGTAATATCCTACATGTTTTTTAAGAAATATTTTGAAAAACCACTTGTTGTTATTTATGATGATTATTTAATATTACGAATTCAGGGCTGGAAAATAAAAAAAACTAAAATTAACTGGGCAGATTTGAAAGGTTTTGTACGGGAGGAAATAAACACTTCAGGATTACCAGTTAAAAGATTAAATATTCCTATACTCAGATTTGTTGTTAAAGATGATCCTGAAAAATATAATTTAATAGTTAACTTAAAAATTATAGAAAATTCGGGAGAAATTATTGGGAATATCAAAGAAAGATTACCTGATTTAAGCAGTCAGTATAGGAAAAGACTTGTCAGCAAATTACCGGACAATATTACATATAAAGGATATACTATTACAGAAAAAGGACTTATTAAGGGTATGAAAAATATTCCCTGGGAAAATATTAAAAAAGTTAAGCCTAAGGGTATTACAATAGCTGGATATAAGGGTATTAAGATTGAATATATAAACTCACTGCAGAAAGTAAAAAAAATATCTATTTCACCAAAGTCCACACCAGAATATCTTTTGTTTATCAAGTCAATAATCGGCCGTGCAGAAGATGCAGAGGTTGACCCTATACTTTATAATATGTTAAGAATGAAACCGGCTCAGGCAAAGACAGATGAAGGTACTGCTTTGATTAATATTTTATTTATCTTTTCCATATTTTTTTTAATGGCTACTAATTTGCATGAGAGATATATGTTTGATATCAAGTATGGTTTTTTATTTATTCCGGCATTCATCTGCTGGATAGTTTCATTACTTTTAAATAATAAGAATGTATTAGTCAATTATTTAGATTTTTCAGTGGTTAAAAAAACATTTAAGATGACGATTATTACTATATTAACTTTTATATTGACAACTGTAGTCTTCTTTTTATCCTCCCCTGGTTCACTTGATTATCTGCAGGGAGATATTAATCTAATGCTAGATAACAAGCAGGAAGCTGTATTTTATTACCAGAAAGTACTGGATATTTATAGTGAAAATGTAGAAATATTATACACAAATGCTAAAACATATTACCAGTTGGAAGAATATAAAGAAACTTACAAACTAATGGAGAAAGCCTATAATAATTTTGATGGTCGCTGGAATCCATCTGCTGTAAAGCTTATTCCTTTATCTCTAATGAAGATGCAGAAATATGATAAAGCAGATAAATGGTGTGATAAAATTATAGAGGATAATAAAGACAAAAATAAAGAAGATATTTATCAGGTAATGAATAATATAAAAAAAGAGATAGAAGATATGAGATAAGTTGAAAAAATACAACAAAATGTTATAATAAAGCTTAGAATGGCAGTATAGAAAAGATTTATAAAAACTAAAGCTACATAAAAAAATTAACAGGGAGTGATAAATATGAAAGTAAAAAAAGCAATTATTCCTGCTGCAGGTCTTGGGACAAGACTTTTGCCTGCTACCAAGGCTCAGCCAAAAGAAATGTTGCCTGTTGTGGATAAGCCAACTATACAATATATTATAGAAGAAGCTGTTGATGCCGGTATAGAGGAGATATTGATAATTACCGGGAAAGGAAAAAGAGCTATTGAAGACCATTTTGATAGTGATATAAAACTGGAAATGGCACTGGAACAAAAGGGTAAAGATAAGATGCTGGAACAGGTAAAATGTATATCAAATTTAGTAGATATACATTATGTTAGACAAAAACAACCTAAAGGACTGGGGCATGCTATTTACTGTGCCCGTACCTTTGTCGGTAATGACCCTTTTGCGGTACTTTTGGGTGATGACATTATGGTCGCTAAAAAGCCTGTTATTGCACAGATGATAGATATTTTTGAAGAAAGAAAAAATCCAGTTATAGGTGTACAGAAGGTTCCAGAAAAGGATGTCAGCAAATATGGTATTTTAAAATATTCTGATGTAGAGGATAGAGCTTATACAGTTCAGGATATGATAGAAAAACCAGAAATAGATGAGGCTCCTTCTAATTTAGCAATTTTGGGAAGATATATTATAACACCAGATATATTTCCTATTCTGGAAAATACAGAACCAGGCCGTAAAGGCGAGATTCAGCTAACTGATGCTTTAAAAGAACTTCTTAATAAGAGGCCAATTATTGGTTATGATTTTGCTGGAGAACGTTATGATGTAGGGAATAAATTTGGTTATCTCAAAGCAACAGTAGAATTTGCTTTAAAAAGAGATGACCTCGGCCAGGAATTTAAAGAGTACTTGAATGGTCTGTGCTGTTCAGAATAATTATGATAAATATGAATAATAATTATAATGTTAGCATTTTTATATAAAGGAAAAGGACCTGTATTAATACAGGTCCTTAATTATTTGTAATAGTTGATATACTTCCCGGGGATTATTTAGATAATACTTAGCTTCTGTATTTAGAGTACCTTCATTTTTTACATAAATTGTAATTCCATCACCCAGTGCTTTAAAAGCATCTTCATCAGTAGTATCATCACCTATATAGATGGTTTGATAATTGTAAATATTAAATTTAGATGTCATTTTGTCTATCAAAGTTGTTACGGCTTTTCCCTTATCCCAACCAGCCGGCCTAACTTCAATTATTTGTCTTCCTTCCATTACTTCAAAAGACCTGTCAGTTATTTTATTTTTTAGATATTCTAATATTACATTTTTCTGTGATGAATTTTCCGTTAAATGTATTGCAAAACCGGCACCTTTATCTTCCAAATAATAATTTTTATTTTTACAGAAGGTAATATTTATTTTACTTTTAATTTTTTTCAGAAAGTCATATTGTATTTCATTTTTAGACCAATTGAATTTTTCGCCATCAAAAGTTTTTATATCAAGTCCATGATTACCTGCATAATTAACATTAGAAATTTTCAACATTTGCTGTAATTGATTAATTTCTCTTCCTGATATAATACTTATTATTATCGAGCTGTGCTCTGACATAGATTGTAAACATTTTTTGATGCCGGGATAGGGTACAGCTTCTGCAGGATTATCTTTAAAAGGAGACAGTGTACCATCATAATCTAAAAATAATAATAAATATTTTTTTGCTTTAATCTGATTGATTATAGTGTTTTTATTTTTATCTTTTAATAAGTATTTCTTACTCATAAACTTCAGCCCATTTCTCCAGAAATATATCCCGCCACCAATTAATATCATATTTTTTTACTTTATTTTTCAAACTATTAAGGCGTTTTAGTTTGTCATCTTCTGACATCTGCAGTGCTTTGTGTATGTTTTCTGTTACTTCCTCAATATGATAGGGGTTTACCAGTAGTGCGTCATTTAATACTCTGGAGGCACCGGCAAAATCAGATAAGATAAGCACCCCATTATCCTGAGCAGCTACATATTCCTTAGCTACCAGATTCATACCATCAATTAATGGTGTTACCAGGGCGATGTCTGCTGCTCTATAATAAGGCAACAATTTTTCCTGTGGGACTGAGCGGTCAAAGTTTTTAATAGGTGTCCATTCATCCTGCTGATATTTTCCATTGATATGGGCTATAGTTCTATCTATTTCTCTACGCATTTCCTGATATTTTTCAACTTCGGTTCTACTTGGAGAAGTTCTCTGAACCAGAGTGATTTTTCCAATATATTGTGGATACTTTTCAAATAATAAATCCATTGCTTTTAAACGTTCCAGAATTCCTTTGGTATAATCCAGTCTATCTACTCCAAATATTAGTTTTTCAGCATGGTAATATTCTTTTAATTCTTTAGCTTTTTTCTCCAGGCTTTTATTTGTAGATAGTTCTTTAAAATTATTATAATCTATACCCAGAGGTATTGATGTTACCCTGGTTTTATGGTCATTATATGTTATTATGTTTTTTTCAAAATCAACTTTTGCTCCCAGCTTATGAGCACAGCGGAGAAAGTTTTTAACAAATAGAGGTGTATGGAAACCTATAAAATCAGATGACAGCATACCATTCATAATTTCTTTTTTCCAGGGAATTGTTCTAAATGATTCCCAGGATGGCCATGGAATATGCCAGAAAAATGATATTTTAGCATTTTTCTTTTGTTTTTTTATGAAAGATGGAACTAAAGTTAGATGATAATCATGTACCCATATCATGTCATCTTCTTTTATTTCTTCTACAGCAGCTTCTGCATACTTTTGATTGACATCACGATATATATTCCAGTAGACTGGTTTAAAGTTAGCGATATTATTAAATGAGTGGCAGATAGGCCACAGGACTTCATTAGAGAAGCCATAGTAGAATCCATTTTTCTCAGACATTGACAGATCAATTCGTTTTAAGGAATAACCATTTTCATCAGGTACTTTAACTTTGTTGTCCTTATCTACTACTTCAAAATCAGCCTCACCACGGCCCCAGGCTATCCACAATCCTTTATCTTTTTGCATCATTGGATCAAGACCTGTGGTTAAACCTCCAGCCAGTTTGTTTCTAACAATTTTTTCCCCTTGAAACTCATGTGCATAAGGTTCACCATTAGAGATAAGAACTAATCTTGAACCCTTTTCATTAGTATCTTCCATAATTTATGTATCCACCCCTTTTTATAAATAGAGTCGTCCTTTACTCTTAATAAAAATTGTAACAATAATTATTACTGATGTCAAAGTTTAATAAAAATAAGATTAAGATTGGTAGGTTTAGACCACCAGGTTATAAACCGTGTATTAAATCTTAAATTAAAAAGTTGACAGATAGTTGAAAAAACATTTGATATATATTAAAATAGTTATAAATCTAAACGGTTAGAAGTAATTATTAGATTTTAATGGTGGTGATGGTTTTGGCTACAATCAGAGATGTCGCAAAACTAGCAGAGGTTTCTGTTGCTACAGTATCTGCTGTGATAAATAAAGATTCGGATGTAAATGTAAGTGATAGATTAACAAAAAAAGTAGAAGATGCTATTGATAAATTAAATTACAGGCCAAATCGAATTGCTCGTTCTTTATCAAAAAAAGAAAATTATACATTAGGATATATCGTCCCTTCAATCACAAATGAGTTTTTTCCCCAATTAGCAAAAGTTGTAGAGGATACAGCTTTTAAAAAAAATTATGGGGTTTATTTATGTAATACAGAAGGCAGTGTAAAAAGAGCAAGCTATTATTTAGATTCGTTAATTGAAAATAGAGTTGCTGGTATAATTACTACCTTAACCTGGGAAATTGAAAAAATAAATTTTATTAATAATATTTTGAATCAAAATATCCCAATTGTCGGATTAGCAGGAACTCGAAATAATACAGAAATCGATACCGTAATACCTGATGACCTGGAGGGCGGCCGTCTTGCCGCTGAACATTTAATTAAAAAAGGATATAAAAATATAGGTTTTATAGGTATAAAAGATAGTCAGACAACAAAAGTTAGATTGAAAGGTTTTTATCAGGCATTTCTAGAAACTGATAAATCTTGTAATAAGAATTACATAAAATTTTGCAACTCATTTTCCAATAAAGAATTTAAAGATATATATAGAAAAATGATTACGGAATATCCTGAGATAGATGCTATTTGCGTATATAATGATTTGATGGCTTCTGGGATAATGGATGTTTCAAATGAAATGGGATATAAAATACCGGAGGATATTGCATTAATTGGTTTTGATGATAGTATTGCTTCATTTACATTTCCCAAGATGACTACTATGCGAATACCAAAAGATAGAATGGCTGAGCTGGCAATGGAGATGCTATTTAGAAGGATAAATGGAGATAAAGGTGATCCTTTACAGATTAAAATAACACCTGAATTAATAGAACGTGAAACAACAAGTAACCACTAAAATAAAGAATTGTTTTTTGTTACTACCTAGTAGCAGTATTTAAATTCATAATCTAACCGATTAGAATATAAAAATGATTATATTTAGAAAAAGTTAAAGAGTTTGGAATTATTATAGTTTTAAGATTGGAGGATTTTATGGTTTCAAGAAGTGAGAAATGCAAAGGTTGTTATCCAGTATTTAAATTACCAAGTGGAGATATATATAATATTTTAAAAAAGAATATTAAGTGTAATAAGGATAAGATTGTTAGAAAAAATATATATGAACAAAGAATTAGGGCCTGTGAGTTATGTAAAGGATTAATTGCTAATACGACCTGTCGTTATAGTGGAAATTTAGTCTATCAAACAGCAATAAAAGCTAAGAAAAAATGTTTTTATCCTGGTGGTTCTAAGTGGTGTGGTGATAAATAATGTTATAAATAGTCAGAAAAAGTTAATAAGCTTAATGGTATTGTTATAGTGTGATAGTGATTTTTATTATATTGTGAAAATAATTTTTTTAGTTGAAGATAATATAAAATATATGAAAGTGGGGATAAAATGAACAAATTAACATTAAATGTAGACATTAAAAAGGGTAAAATCAACAAAAATATCTATGGGCATTTTGCTGAACATCTGGGTAGATGTATTTATGAAGGATTCTGGGTAGGTGAAGATGCAGATATTGCAAATACCCGGGGAATCAGGAATGATGTTGTGGAGGCGCTAAAGAATATTGATATACCGGTTCTCCGCTGGCCGGGAGGCTGTTTTGCTGATGAATATCACTGGAAAGATGGTATTGGTTCACGTAAAGAACGTCCACGGATGGTTAATACACACTGGGGTGGAGTAGTTGAGAATAATCATTTTGGTACACATGAATTTCTGGATCTCTGTCAGCAGTTAGAGGCAGAACCATATATCTGTGGTAATGTTGGTAGTGGTACTGTTCATGAAATGCAGCAGTGGGTAGAATATATGACTTTTGATGGTGAATCACCTATGGCTGACTGGAGAAAAGAAAATGGAAAAGAAGAACCCTGGAAATTAAAATATTTTGGAGTTGGTAATGAAAACTGGGGTTGTGGTGGTAATATGCGCCCTGAATACTATGCTGATTTATATCGTAGATATCAGACCTATGTAAGAGATTATGGTGATAATAAAATATATAAGATTGCCGGTGGTGCCAACTCAGATGATTATAAATGGACAGAAGTAATGATGGAAAGAGTTGGAGAATATATGGATGGCTTAAGCCTTCATTATTACACTGTTCCTGGAACCTGGGAAGATAAAGGTTCTGCTGTTGATTTTGATAAAAAGGAATGGTTTATAACTTTAAAGAAAACACTGCAGATGGAGCAACTGATTCAGAAGCACAGTAATATTATGGATAAATATGATCCGGAGAAAAATGTAGGGTTAATAATTGACGAATGGGGTGGATGGTATAATGTTGAGCCGGGAACAAATCCAGGTTTCTTATATCAGCAGAATTCATTGCGTGATGCTTTGATTGCGGGTATTAATTTAAATATTTTTAACAACCACTGTGATCGTGTTCAGATGGCCAATATTGCTCAAACAATTAATGTATTACAGTCAATGATTTTAACTAAAGGCGAAGAAATGGTACTTACTCCAACTTATCATGTTTTTGAAATGTATAAAGTACATCAGGATGCCCAATTACTGGACTTTAATCTGGTAAGTGAAGGATATCAGATGGAAGATGAAAGTATTCCGGCAGTTAATGCTTCGGCATCGATGGATGACAATGGTAATATTAATGTTACTATCTGCAACTTAAAAGCTGATGAAGAGATAAATTTAGGCTGTGTATTTAACAGTACAGAGTTTGATATATCTGATATTAGCGGTAGAGTTTTGACTTCTTCTGAAATAACTGCTCATAATACTTTTGAAGATAAAGACAGGGTAAAACCGGAAAACTTTAATGATAGTAGTTTAACAGAAGATGGTTTTGAAGTAACTCTTCCTTCCAGTTCTGTTGTTCTTTTAACATTGAAGTAAGTATCTCGTTTAACATTATTACAAGCTTTATGGTCGAAAAAAAGCAAGGAAAAGCAGAAGATAGTTATTAAGATTTTCTTTATTTCAGAAAAATAAATGATTAATTTAATATATATCAGAAGGTATCAAGAATAAAAAGATTATAGAAAGGAAGGGATATAATGATGACAAAGCAGAGACTGAATCCATATCTTCCATCATGGGAATACATTCCTGATGCAGAACCCTATGTTTTTAATGAAAGAGTATATATATATGGCTCTCATGACCGTTTTAACGGCCATGTATATTGTTTAAATGATTATGTCTGTTGGTCGGCGCCAGTGGAAGATCTGGGCGACTGGCGCTATGAAGGTGTTATTTATAAAAAGACAGATGACCCACTTAATCCGGATGGAAGTATGTGTCTATATGCTCCCGATGTAACAGTTGGTCCTGATGGAAGATATTATCTGTATTATGTTCTGGATAAGGTGCCAATTGTTTCGGTAGCAGTATCTGATACACCGGCTGGTAAGTATGAATTTTACGGATATGTTCATTATGAGGATGGGACACGTCTGGGGGAGAAAGATGATGACCAACCCCAGTTTGACCCTGGAGTACTAACCGAGGGAGAAAAAACATATCTCTATACCGGCTTTTGTGCTAAAGGGGACAGGTCAAGAAAGGGAGCCATGGCGACTGTGTTGGGTTCCGACATGTTGACAGTTATTGAAGAACCGGTTTTTATAGCTCCAAGTGAACCTTACAGTAAGGGTAGCGGGTATGAAGGACATGAATTTTTTGAGGCACCTTCTATAAGGAAGAGGGGAGATACATATTATTTTGTTTACTCTTCTATTGTCATGCATGAGTTGTGTTATGCTACCAGTCAACATCCGACAAAGGGTTTTGAATATCAGGGGGTTATTGTCAGCAATTGCGACCTTCATATTGATTCCTACAAACCAGCAGAAAAACCGATGTATTATGGTGCTAATAATCATGGTAGTATTGTTGAGATAGATGGAGAGTGGTATATCTTTTATCACAGACACACCAATGGGACAAATTTCAGTAGACAGGGCTGTTTTGAAAGGCTCAGTTTCAGAGATGATGGTACAATCCCTCAGGTAGAGATGACTACCTGTACTTCTATTGATAACCCTCTACCAGGTCAGGGAGAATACCCTGCTTATCTGGCCTGTAATTTATTTTGCAGTGAAGAATCAATATATACAGACTGCACTGGTGCTTGGATGAATAAGCAGTTCCCCAAAATTACCCAGGACGGAAAAGATGAGGACAAGAATCTAGGCTATATTGAAAATATGAAAGACTCTGCAACAGCAGGATTTAAATATTTTGATTGCAAGGGAATTGAAAAGGTTAAGATTAAAGTTCGAGGATATTGTCAGGGTGAATTTGAAGTTAAGACATCATGGAATGGAAAAGTACTGGGAACTATTCCAGTTGAGTTTTCAAATATATGGAAGGAATATACAGCAGATATTGTTATACCGGACGGGATACAGGCACTGTATCTTACGTATAGAGGTAATGGAAGTGCCAGTCTGGCCTCATTTACTCTGGAATAATGAATTTTAAATTGTTTCTATAAAGGATTTGGAGGAAGAATATATCAATACAAGGAGGAGTGAAGATGACAAAAGAGATAAAGATACCCGTATCAGGCCGGCCTTTTAAAAACAATGCCACCTACTGTGTTGGCAGCGGCAGGATGGGACTGGCATTACAAAAAGAGTATGTTGATCATCTGGAATTAGTTCAGAAGTCTATAAATTTCAAGTATATTCGCGGACATGGACTATTTTGTGATGATGTTGGAATTTATCGTGAAGATAAAATTGATGGAGAAACAAAACCTTTCTATAATTTTACCTATCTGAACCGTATTATAGATACTTATCTTGAAAATGATATCCGTCCTTTTTTGGAGCTGGGCTTTATGCCGGAAAAACTCAAAACAGGTGAAGATACAGTATTTTACTGGAAGGGTAATGTTACACCTCCCGGTTCATATCAAAAGTGGGCAGAGTTAATTACAGCTACATTTGAACATTTGATAGACCGATACGGTAGGGAAGAGGTGATTACCTGGCCGGTGGAAGTATGGAATGAACCCAATATTGGCTTCTGGGCAGGTAATATGGAAGAGTATTTTAAGCTTTATGATTATTCCGCCAGAGCTGTTAAGGAAGTTGATCCGCAAATCCAGGTTGGCGGTCCATCAATCTGTGGTGTAGAAACAGAAAAATGGTTGCGGGGATTTTTTGAACATTGTATTGAGAATAACTCACCACTGGATTTTATTACCCGACACTGTTATACAGCCAATCAGCCAATAAATCAAGTTCATTATACATATCATACATTGAATGACTCAACCTATATGATTGATGAGTTGAAAGAGACCAGAAAGATTATGGATGACTATTCGGATATTGCTGATATGCCACTTCATATAACAGAATTTAACAGCTCATATGTTCCGACATGTCCGGTTCACGATACTACTTTTCAGGCAGCATATATTGCCCGCATTTTGAGTGAAGCGGGAGAATATGCAGACTCTTATTCCTACTGGACATTTAGTGATGTCTTTGAAGAGCGGGATGTTCCTAAATCCGTTTTTCATGGGGGATTTGGCCTGGTAGCTCTAAATTCGATTAAAAAACCTATCTTCTATACTTTTAAGTTTTTTTCAAAGGCAGGTAAAGAGTTGTTGTACCGTGACGACAACCTAATTGTTACTAAAAAGGATGACAGATATGTAATAATCGGCTGGAACTGGCATAATATGAGGGATAAGAAGAAAAATTCTAATAAATCTTTCAAACTGAAACTTGATTCTTTATGTGAGCAGGCAATTATGGTTAAAAAAGAGGTAGGGGGTAAGAAGGCCAATCCTCTGCAGACCTGGAGTGATCTTGGAAAACCAAGAAGTCTTAACCGGGAGCAGTTAGCTATTTTGCAGGCTTCGTCAGAACCTCGCCAGACCAGTTCGAAAATATTGGAACAGAATGGTAGTTATGAAGTAGATTTGTCCATTCCTTGTAATCACATATGCATGCTGGAAATTATACCTGTAGAAGATATGACAGATACTTATCTGGGATATGACCAGGATGAATTTTATGGCCTGGAATAATAAAAAACCTAAAGTGAAGAGGTGAAATCAGTAATGATAGAAAATGATTTAACAGCAAAATTACCAGATGGACAAATGTTTGAATTTTGGGAAGATAAGACGAACTATGAACGGGAAATTCATGTGGATAATAAAAATCCGGATGCAGCGGATGATAATGCTGGTACTAAATCCAAACCACTCCGGACTATTAATGCTGCTGCACAGGCAGCAACACCAGGAACAAGAGTTCTTATTCATGAAGGAACATACAGGGAAACAGTACAACCTGCCAGAGGTGGACTCGGTCCAGAAAAGATGATTAGCTATGAGTCATATCAAGGTGAGGAGGTATTAATAAAGGCTTCTGTTGAAGTTGAAAAAATTAAACCAAGTGAAGGTTGGAGAGTAGCCAGAGGTTTTGGCAATGATAGACAGGTACCGGAAGGAATAAAAATCTGGGAAATAGAACTTGATCCTGAAAATTTTAAGGGATATAACCCTTTCTGTGCTGTAAATATTCTTCATGATCGTTTATTTATTGAATATGATAAAACAGATATGACATCTTACCTTAATAGAAGAGGGATGGTTTTTGTTGATGGTAAATCTATGAAACAGGTGCCTCTCTACAATAAGCTCAGTGAAAATGAAAACTCTTACTGGGTGGAAGCCAATGGACAGAAGGTACATATACGTCTGGCAAATGATGATCATCCCGAGAATCATATTATTGAGTTGAGCAACCGTGAACAGTGTTTTGCACCACAGGAGCCTTTCTTATCATATATTAAGGTAAAAGGCCTTACTATGGCCCATGCAGCCACCGGGGCCCCGGTACCACAGCGCGGTGCGCTTTCCTGTTATCGTGGACACCACTGGATAATTGAAGACTGTACAATAGACTGGGCAAATGGTACTGGTATAGACTGTGGAAATGAGTCCTGGCATCACACCAGGAATGAAGAACAGATTATAGGAAATACAATTATAAGGAGAAACATTATTAAAGATGCAGGTGTTTGCGGAATAGCAGGGATGTTTGTCAGCAATATGCTACTAGAGGATAATTTGATTATGGGAACTGGCTGGCAGCGAATGGAGCTTTCCTGGGAAGCTGGTGGGATTAAGTTTCACAGGGCTCTAAATTCATTAATACGCCGTAATATTATAAAGGAAAACTATGGTTGTGATGCTTTGTGGTTGGATGTTGATAATCAGAACAACCGGATTACCTCTAATTTATTTCTTGACGGTATTGATTCCAGAGAACATATTTTTATAGAATGCAGCAGGGATTCGGAAAATCTTATAGACAATAATATTATCTGGAATGTAGAAGGCAGATATGATAAAGATGCTGTTCCAGATGAACCGGGTTCTTCAGGATGGTATAAAAAGACTGAATCGGACGTCAAAAATGGTTATGGTATTTATCTAGAAGGCACTGATAGACTACGAATTGTTAATAATCTGATTGGGAACTGTAAGAAGTCAGGATTTTTTGCAAAAGTAGTAGCATTCCGGTTGGAGTTTAAACGGGGTGGAACATCAAGAGAAAACAAATTGTTTAATAATATATTTTATGATTGTGGTGAAGCTGCAATAATTCTCCCCGATGAAAATAATGAGGTTGATGGTAATGTTTACGCAAAGATGCCTTCTGGCTATCTTAGGGTTATGTATCCTGAGCCTGAGATGTGTCTGGATCTTCCGGCCTGGCAGGAATTCTGCAGTTTTGACAGCAATGGATATACTAATGATATGCAGATTACAGTAAATAGTGATGATTTAAGTATGGAAATTACTTTCAAGAAAGAGCTGCCAGAGGTAAAAGTTGATGAAAAAGTGCCTACCGATTATTTTGGAGATATAAATAAAGGTATTAGAACTGCCGGTCCATTTACCAGGTTATCATCTGAGAAGGTCAGTGTCGATATTGATCCTCGAAAAATGTCTGATGAGGGGTAAAGAACTATGAAAAAATGTATTCTTTTATTGGTGACAATAGTTACTATTTGTCTTATATTTATTACAGTTGGTGCAGCAGATAAAACTGTTGAGGGAGGGAAAAATATGCAGGATATTAAAGTAATATCTATACCAGATAAATACAAAAAAGCAGTCAGAAAAGAGATAAGGGTTCTGGACATGATTTTACAGTGTGG
>JBMCBT010000010.1:0-36184 GCA_048623215.1 Halothermotrichaceae bacterium | reverse complement strand
TGAATAATGTGTATCATAATTACTTTGTCAAAGTTAATTTTCGGCTAAATATTGAGCCAGAATAACAGCTAAAACCCAGTTATAAATAACTGGGTTTTAAAATATTTAAAATTCAAATAAAATTAATTAAAGGAGTTAGGCGATAATAAAAGAATAATTATAATGTATAATTATTGGTCAAGAGAACACTGGGGGTGATAGTATTAATTTATATCCACTACTTTTAAAACCACTGTATAAAGAAAAAATTTGGGGTGGAAGTAAAATAAGAGAAGTATTTGACCGTGAAATAACCAGTGATAAGATAGGGGAAAGTTGGGAATTAGCTGCACATGAACATGGGAATAATTTAGTTAATAACGGAAAGTATACAGGGCAGCCTTTTCTGGATTTGGTCTCCAGGTTTTCTGAAGAAATGATGGGTAAAGAGCTTAACAGAAATAAGAAGATGTTTTTTCCATTATTATTTAAAGTGATTGATGCCAGTGATAAATTATCTGTACAGGTTCATCCTGATGATGGCTATGCACAAAAAGTTGAAGGTGAGCCTGGTAAAACGGAGATGTGGTATATAATAGATGCTGAAGACGGGGCTAAATTAATCTATGGAGTAAAAGCCGGTACCAGTAAAAAAGATTTTGCCAGAGCTATTAGAGAGGGCAGCCTGGAAAAATATCTGAATGAAGTTGAAGTAAATAAAGGTGATATCTTTTTTATACCTTCAGGTGCAGTTCATGCAATTAAAGGTGGTATATTACTGGCCGAAATACAGCAAAATTCAGATACCACTTATCGTGTATATGATTGGAATCGTATGGGGAGGGATGGTAAGCCCCGGGATTTACATATTGAAAAAGCAGTAGATGTTATAAATTTTAATTTAACTTCTGCCGGAAAGAATATAGATGAGTTAGTAAAGACAACTAAAAATTATACAAGAAAAATTATGGCCGTTTGTCCATATTTTACTGCTGAAAAAATAGCTGTTAAAAAATTTTTTGCTTTAAAACCTGCCCAACAAAGATTTTATATAATTATGAATTTAAATGGACAGGGTATGTTAAAATATCAAGGAGAGAAGTATCCTTTTAAGAAAGGTATGACGTATTTTATACCAGCCTCATTAAATAAAGTCAAAGTTACAGGCAAATTGGAGATGTTGAGTTTTTATTTACCACTTTCTAAAGATAAGATAACCAATGAATTAAGAAAAATAGGATTTTCCAGAGAAGAAATTGAAAAAACAGCCGGGTATAATTTAAACTGGTAAATAGAAAAGTAAAAGGAGGATTTTGTTATGAAAAGTGATATTGAAATAGCACAGGCGGCAAAAATGCAACCGATAACAGATATTGCGGCTAGTCTTGGTTTAAAAGAAGATGATTTAGAAAATTATGGTAAATACAAGGCAAAAGTTAAGCTGAAAGTTTTAGATAAGTTAAAGGAAAAAGAGGACGGCAAACTGGTTCTGGTAACAGCTATTACCCCGACGCCGGCAGGAGAGGGCAAAACAACTACTACAGTTGGTCTGGGACAGGCGCTAAATAAATTGGATAAAAATGCTGTAATAGCTTTAAGAGAACCATCTTTAGGGCCAACAATGGGTATAAAGGGTGGTGCTGCCGGGGGTGGTTATGCTCAGGTAGTACCAATGGAAGATATAAACTTGCATTTTACCGGTGATATTCATGCCATAGGAGCAGCACATAATTTATTGTCTGCTGCTATTGATAACCATATAAAACAGGGAAATAAATTAGGGATTGACCCAACCCAGGCAAACTGGCCCAGAGTAGTTGATATGAATGACCGAGCTCTACGCAACATAGTAATAGGGCTTGGCGGTAAGGCGCACGGGGTTCCGCGTGAGGATAAGTTTATGATCACTGTTGCCTCAGAAATAATGGCAGTTCTCTGTCTGGCCAATAATTTGGTGGAGCTCAAACAAAAAATATCAGATATTGTAATTGGCTATAATAATAATAAAGAAGTAGTTACTGCCGGAGACCTTCAGGTAGAAGGTGCAATGACAGCTTTGTTGAAAGATGCTATTAAACCAAATCTGGTACAAACTTTAGAAAACACCCCTGCTTTTATTCACGGAGGCCCTTTTGCCAATATTGCTCATGGTTGTAATAGTGTTATGGCTACTAAGCTGGCAGTTAAACTTGGTGATATAGCTGTTACTGAAGCTGGTTTTGGAGCCGATCTTGGAGCCGAAAAGTTCTTTAATATAAAATGTAGGTATTCAGGATTAAAGCCTGATGCTGCTGTAATGGTTGCAACTATCAGAGCTTTAAAGATGCATGGAGGTCTTGATTCTGATAACTTACAGGAAGAAAACCCGGAAGCACTGGCGGCAGGTTTTGAGAATCTAGAAAAGCATTTAGAGAATGTTAAAAAGTTTGGCGTACCCATTGTTGTAGCAATTAATAGATTCCCGCATGATACAGAAGCTGAAATTAATTATATTCGAAAAGAATGTAAAAAGATAGGAGTTTCTGCAGCTCTATCAGAAGTATGGTCTGATGGAGGTAAAGGAGGAATTGAACTGGCAGAAAAGCTGTTGACAGCACTTGAAGAAGATAATAATTTTAATTTTTTATATGATCGTAAATCATCTATTAAAAACAAAATAGAAAAAATAGCTGTAGAAATTTATGGTGCTGATGGAGTTGAATTTGGCAAAAAAGCTGAAAAACAGATTAATAAATACAGTCAGATGGGCTATGATGAGCTACCTATCTGTATGGCTAAAACACAAAGCTCTATTTCCGATAATCCTGCACTAAAAGGTAGACCGGAAGGGTTTAAAGTTTCTGTAAGAGAAATTAGATTATCAGCCGGAGCTGGATTTTTAGTACCATTGACTGGCCCTGTTTTAACTATGCCCGGCCTTCCTAAAAGACCATCGGCTGAAGATATAGATATTGATGCAGATGGCAAAATAACAGGTTTATTTTAATGTTATAAATAAAAGGTTAATTTATAGTTGTAGTGTAGAAATTATAGAACATCCCATTCCGGTAAAGTGGGGTGTTTATTTTTGTAAAAAAATGACTTGTATTATAACCAGTAATATGTTACAATAAATCAGAATTTAATATGTGGCTGAGTAGGAGTCATGCGTAAGAGTGCTCAGGGATGGGACGTTGCCCTGAGACGAAATGCCTTTTCTGGTAGTTTGTATTAACAATCTGCTGATAAGGTTGCGGTATGGCTGCCGCGTCCGCTGTCACCAGGGAGCTTCTTCTCTTTGGTGTGCAGATAACTGCCATAATCCAGAGAGAAGGGAGTGTTTATATTATGCAAATTTCAACGCGTAAGCTTGTTTATCTTTCAATTTTGACTGCACTAAGTATTGTCTTGACAAGACTGGGTAGTATTCATATTCCTTTAGGTGGAGTTGAAGTTATAAGAATAGGTTTTGGAGGACTTCCATTAATATTTGCCGGAGTAGTTTTTGGACCGAAGGCCGGCGGCCTGGTAGGAGCTGTTGCTGATGTAATAGGATACTTTATTAATCCAATGGGTCCTTATATGCCTCATTTTACCTTGAGTTCTTTTTTATCAGGATTTTTACCAGGTTTATATATCTATTATGTTTTTAAGGGACAAAAAAACTATTTTTCTATGTTAATATCCATTGCTATTGGGCAGGTAGTAACTTCTATAATTATGGTACCATATTTTTTAAATACTTTATTTGGTGTCCCCTATAGTGTTAGTCTACTTCCGCGTATAATTGGTCAGGCAGTTCATATACCACTTTATGCATATATGTTAAATATAATGTTTAAATATGATGTGTTAAGAGTAGACTATAATTTAGGTTAGTTTATATCATCCCGGTACTCTGTACCGGGGTTTTTACTTGATATTAACTTTTTTTAGTGGTATTATACAAATACACGGATGGTATCCTTAAGGAACTGTACCGTATAGTAGTATTAACATAATATAAATAACTAATTTTTGTGATAACTCAATGTTATTGAAATAATAATAAAGATATACCGCCTGGATAAAGTACCGGGACGGGGTAAATTAAAAAAGGATTATAATCTACCCCTGTCCTATAGCGGTCAGGGTTTTTATTATATATATAAAATAAAAATTATAAGGTAATACCTATGATGAAGTTAAGGTAAATAATCTGTTGATTTCAAAAGGAGGTTTAAATGAAAGCTATTGTAATTGGGGCAGGTAGAGTAGGCACTTCTTTTGCTTATTTACTACAAAAAAAAGATATAGATGTTTTGGGAGTATATAACAAACATTATGATTCTGCAAAAAAGGCAGTAAATAATATTGAAACAGGTAAGCCGTATCGCTGGCAGCAGTTGAAGGAAGAAGTTAACAAAGCTAACCTGTTAATTTTTACTACACCAGATGATGTAATTAAAGATATGTATCATAAATTAGATATTGATAATGATCAGTACATAATGCATATGAGCGGTATTTTATCCTCCAGTATTTTTAAAAATAACAATAATAACGGCCTTTTTTCAATGCACCCCCTTCAGTCTGTGGCCAGTTTTTCAGAAGGTATAAAAGTACTACCGGAAACGTTATTTACCATTGAAGGTAATGACAGAGGTATAAACTTTGCCAAAAAACTTGTAGAACTACTTGATGTAGATTATAAGATTATTGATACAAAATATAAACCTCTTTATCATGCATCTGCAGTTATTGCTTCCAATTACCTGGTAACCTTATTAAATGGGAGTTATCGACTACTGGAGGAAGCTAATTTAAGTGACCGGGATATTCACAAAGGTATTCTAAATCTTGTTAGAGGAACATTAAATAATATTGAAAAAATGGGAGTAGAAAGTGCACTGACTGGGCCTATCTGTAGAGGTGACAAAAAAACGATTAAGATACATCAGGAGGCAATAAGGCAGTTTGCTCCACAATATTATGAAATGTACCAGATTCTGGGGAAATACACTCTTGAATTAGTTAATGGGAATGGTATAAAAAAGTTATTTGACAATAAAGGTTATGAGAATAAAAACTAAGGAGGACAAAGAATATGGGTAGAGTTACTATTAAGGATTTAATAAATTTCAAAGGAGAAAACAAGAAGATATCGATGTTGACAGCCTATGATTATTATTCAGCCAGTCTGGCTGAAAAAGCTGGTATAGATGTGATACTGGTAGGAGACTCACTGGGGATGGTTGTCCAGGGGAAAGAAGATACTCTATCAGTTGAGCTAGAAGATATGATTTATCATACGAAAATGGTAAAACAGGGTACAGCTAAACCATTAATAGTAACTGACCTACCGTTTATGACTTATCAGGAAGGTGTCAGCCAGGCTATGAAAAATGCCGGTAGAATTATTAAAAAGGCAGGTGCAGGAGCAGTTAAGCTTGAAGGTGGTAAAAGAGTTGTACCACAGGTAAAAGCACTGGTTCAGGCAGGTATACCTGTAATGGGACATCTGGGCCTTACCCCCCAATCTGTACATCAGTTAGGCGGATATAAAGTGCAGGCTAAAAGCAAGGAAAAGGCAGTTGAGTTAATAGAAGATGCTCTGGAACTTCAGGATGCAGGTGTTTTCAGTCTGGTACTGGAAACTGTTCCTATGGAATTAGCAAAGATTATAACTGAGATTTTAAGTATTCCTACTATTGGCATTGGTGCAGGGATTTATTGTAATGGGCAGGTATTGGTTTATCATGATTTATTGGGTTATGATGAAGATTTCAAACCAAGATTTGCCCGGCAGTATGCTGAATTAAATAAGGTTATAACTGATGCTATTAGTAAATATATAAGTGATCTAAAACAAAAAAAATTTCCAGATGATGAAGAAAGTTTTCATATAAAAGATGATGTACTGCAGGTTGTGAAAAAGGAGCTGGATATTAATGAAGATATATAGCAAAGCCGAAGTAGTAAGTACTGAATTAGAAAAAATAAAAAAAGATGGTAATAGTATAGGTTTTGTCCCTACAATGGGGTTTTTACATGAAGGCCATTTGAGTCTGGTAAGGGAAGCAGTAAAGGCCAATGACACTATTATAGTAAGTATATTTGTTAACCCGGCCCAGTTTGGCCCTGATGAAGATTATGATACATATCCCCGCGATTTGGAGTCTGATGCAGCCAAACTTGAGAAATTAGATGTTGACTATATTTTTTCTCCTGAAGTTGGGGAAATGTATCCAGAGGGATATAATACTTTTGTTGAAGTTAAAGGGTTAACTGAAAATCTTTGTGGATCTTCCCGACCTCATTTTTTTCGTGGTGTTACAACTGTGGTGAACAAGTTATTTAATATCATAAAGCCTGATAGGGCTTATTTTGGACAAAAAGATTTTCAGCAGTTGATGGTTATTAAAAGAATGGTTAAAGATTTGAATATACCTGTAGAAATAATTGGTCTACCTATTATTAGAGAAGAAGATGGTCTTGCTTTAAGTTCCCGCAATAAATATTTAAGTTCAAAAGAAAGAGAGCAGGCCCTTGTGCTTAACCAGAGTTTAAATATAGCTGAAGATATGATAATAAATAATGGTATTATAAGTACATCAGAGATTAAGAAAGCTGTTATAAACAGAATCGAAAGTAAGGAACTAACTGAGATAGACTATGTAGCGGCAGTAAACCCACAAACACTAAAAGATATTAAAAAGATAGAGAATGAAGTTTTACTGGCTTTAGCAGTTTTTGTTGGAGATACAAGATTAATTGATAACAGACTAATTAATTTAAGTCAATAAGGAGGTGAAGTCCGGTATTTTATATCGGAAATAGAAGATGTTAAGAAATATGTTAAAAGCGAAACTGCATCGTGTACGGGTAACTGAAGCCAATTTGAACTATATTGGAAGTATAACCATTGACAGTCAGTTTATGGAAAAGGCGGGTATTTTACCAGATGAAAAAGTGCAGGTTGTTAATAATAATAATGGAGCAAGATTTGAAACCTATGTTATTCCAGGTGAACCTGGCTCTAAGACTATTTGTTTAAATGGAGCAGCAGCAAGATTAGCTCAGCCGGGTGATGAGGTTATTATTATGTCTTATGTTATGCTAGATGAGTCAGAAATAAAAAACTGGAAGCCGGAAGTAATTTTTTTTGATCAGAATAATAATATAGTTGATAAAACTGATATATATAATATATAATGTTAAATATATATAGGAATTGGAGGTAAATTTATATGAGTTCTCAAACTCAAATTATTGATAGAATTAAAACTTTGAAAAAGAAAAGGAATGCGGTAATACTGGCACACAACTATCAAGTGCCAGAGGTGCAGGATATTGCTGATTATGTAGGAGATTCATTTGGCCTTAGTCAGAAAGCCGCAGAAACTAGTGCAGATGTAATTGTATTTTGTGGTGTTAAATTTATGGCTGAAAGTGCTAAAATACTATCTCCAGATAAAATAGTATTACTGCCTGAAAAGCTGGCCGGTTGTCCCATGGCCAATATGGCTGATGTTCAGGGATTACGAAAAATGAAAGAAAAATATCCTGATGCTGAAGTTGTAACATATGCAAATTCAACAGCTGCTGTCAAGGCTGAGAGTGATGTCTGCTGTACTTCATCTAATGCAGTTGATATTGTTAATGCCCTGGATAATGAACAGATACTATTTGTACCAGATAAAAATCTTGGAAAATATGTAGCTGAACGTACTGATAAAGAAGTTATTATCTGGGAAGGATATTGTGCTACACATCATAGAGTTAAGCCAGAAGAGGTGAAAAAAGTTAAAGAAAAACATCCTGATGCACCAATATTAATTCATCCAGAGTGTATGCCAGAAGTATCTAAACAGGCTGATTATGTAGGTAGTACTGCTGGCATTTTACGCTATGCCAAAGAAAGTGATACCGAAACAATAATAGTAGGTACAGAGCAGGGTATAATTCATCGCTTAAAAAATGAAAATCCTGATAAGAAGTTTTATCTTTTAAGTTCACAATTGATTTGTCCCAATATGAAAAAGACTAATCTAGATAAAGTAGTAGATTCATTAGAGAACATGCAGACACAGATAGAAATCAATGATAAAATAAGAGTAAAAGCTCATCAGGCCCTTCAGAGGATGCTAAAGTTGGGTAACTAAATCTAGGTGGTAATATTAATGAAGGAAATGAAATTTAGAAATACAAATTTTTTAATAATAGGTAGCGGAATTGCTGGATTATATACAGCATTAAAATTGAGTGCTCTGGGAAAAGTAACTATTTTAACTAAGGAAAAGCTGCAGGATAGTAATACTCAATATGCTCAGGGAGGTATAGCAGCTGTACTTGATAAAGGTGATTCCTGGGAACTGCATCTTAAGGATACTCTGGAAGCAGGAGCTGGACTCTGTGATGAAAAAGCTGTAAAGGTATTGGTGAAAGAGGGACCAGAACGCGTAAAAGAATTGATAAAAATCGGAACCCAGTTTGACCATATCGAAGGAGAACTTGATCTTACCAGAGAAGGTGCCCACAGTAAAAGGCGTATTTTACATGCCCGCGGTGATGCTACCGGGGTGGAAATAAGAGAATCTCTAACTAATGCTATTAATAATAATAAAAATATTGAATTAGAAGAAAATACTTTCATGGTGGATTTTATCCTGAGTCAGGAACATGTAGTGGGTGTAACTGCAGAAAATAAAGGAAAATATATTTCTTATCTGGCATCAGCAGTTATAGCAGCCAGTGGTGGATGTAGTCAGGTTTATGTCAACACCAGCAACCCAGACGTAACTACTGGTGATGGTATAGCCGCTGCTTATAGGGCGGGTGCGGTTATTAAAGATATGGAATTTATTCAGTTTCATCCTACAACTCTTTTTAATCCTGACGGTTCTTCGTTTTTGATTTCTGAAAGTGTACGGGGAGAAGGAGGGGTCTTACTTAATAAGTCTGGGGAAAGATTTATGCTGGAGTATCACCCTCAGGCAGAATTAGCTCCCCGGGATGTAGTAGCTAGGGCAATAGTAAAAGAGGCTGATAAAGATAATAATCCTTTTGTTTATTTAGATGTAACTCACTTTGATCCTGACTTTGTTGTTAATAGATTTCCCACTATTTTTAAAACATTAATGGAAAATGGATATGATATGAGAAATGAATTGATACCTGTTGTTCCGGCAGCTCACTATTTAATGGGAGGAATTAAAACTAATTCTCTAGGCCAGACTAATCTATCAGGACTTTATGCCTGTGGTGAGGTTGCCTGTACTGGTGTACATGGAGCTAATCGGCTAGCCAGTAATTCTTTACTGGAAGGTCTGGTTTTTGGACACCGCATATTTGAAACTATTAAAAAGAGAGGTAAAGATTATAGACTGGATTTAAAAGAAGGTCAACTGGAAGTTCCGGTACAAAAGTCCACTGGTAGAACGGAAGTAAATTTGAAGAAACTGAAAAAGAAATTTCGTCAGAAAATGACAGAAATGGCAGGGATTGAGCGGGACAGACAGGGGTTAGTAAATTTAATTGAATGGATAAAATCAAATATAATTAGGCTTGTTAATACCAGATATACTAATCAGGAGTTATGGGAATTATATAATATGATGATAAATGGTAAACTAATAGCTTTAGCTGCTTTGAAAAGAAAAGAAAGCAGGGGTGGGCATTACCGACTTGAATATCCTGAATCCAGAAGTGAGTGGTTACACACGCATATAATATTTGATAAAAAGAATCCGGAGGGTAAAAAGTATGTTCGTTGATAATGAGATTATAGATGAAATAGTTAAAAGGGCAGTTAAAGAGGATATCTGGACTGGAGATATAACCAGTGATTATTTAATTGATTCCGGGGAAAAATGTACAGGAAGTTTACTGGCCAAAGAAAAGGGTATAATTGCCGGCCTTCCTGTAGCCGGAAAGGTTTTTAATTATTTTGATAGTGATATAGATTTCAGAACATTTGTCGATGAAGGAGATCTGGTAAAAAAAGGTCAAAGGATAGCATTAGTTAAGGGAACAACTGTTAATATTTTGAAAGCTGAAAGGACAGCTCTTAATTTTTTACAGCGCATGTCCGGGATAGCAACAAGAACAAATAGACTGGTCAGTAAAGTAGCAGAGTATCCAGTGAAGATAGTGGATACTCGAAAGACTACACCTACTTTACGGGTGCTGGAAAAATATGCTGTAAGAGCAGGTGGTGGTTTTAATCATCGAATGGGACTTTATGATGCAGTGATGATTAAAGATAATCATATAAAAGCAGCTGGAAGTATAACAAAAGCAGTCAAAAGAATACGGGCACAGCTTGGTCATACTATCAGTATTGAAGTGGAAGTAGAAGACATGACACAACTTAAAGAAGCCCTGTCAGTTAAAGCAGATATAATTATGCTTGATAATATGACTGCAGCAAAAATGAGTAATGCTGTTGACTACATAGATAAAAGAGCCGTTGTGGAAGCTTCAGGTGGAATTACTTTAGAAACGATTGAAGAAACAGCAGCTGCTGGTGTAGATGTAATATCAATAGGTGCTTTAACACATCATATAAAATCATTAGATATTAGTCTAAATCTACAGGATTAAGTAATTGTCAGGTATCTCATATTAAGTTTATTTGAATGATTAGAGTAAAAATCAATTGATGATAGGATAAAATTATAATTATTAAGGGGGATGACTTAAATGGATCCTAAAAAAGAATATTATCGTGTAACAGCAGTAAAGATAATTAAAAATTTTAGAAAACGTGGTATTGAGGGATATTATTGCTCTACTGCAGATGAAGCCAGGGAAAAAGCTGTAGGGCTAATAGAAGAAGGCTCCAGTATTTCCTGGGGCGGCTCTATGACTTTGAATGAAATTGGTCTATTGGAAAGGCTTAATGAGATGGATTTGGAGCTACTGGATAGAAGTCAGGCTGAAAATGCTGAAGAGAAAGCTGAAATATATCATAAAGCACTTAATTGTGATTATTATTTAATGAGCTCAAATGCAATTACTCAACAGGGAAAACTTATTAATATTGACGGCAATGGCAATAGAATTGCAGCCTTAATTTATGGTCCTGAAAATGTAATATTAGTAGCAGGAATGAACAAGGTAGTCATTGATGAAGAAGCAGCCAGAAAAAGGATTAGAAATTATGCTGCACCAGTAAATGCTGTCAGGCTTGAGAGGAATACACCCTGTGCTGAGACTGGTGAGTGTCACCAGTGCCTTGGTGATGACAGTATTTGCTCACATATATTAGTAACAAGAAGATCCAGGCCTTATAATAGAATTAAGGTTATATTGGTAGGTGAAGAATTAGGATTCTAATTAAGATAATATTAAAACTACATATCTATTAATGAATGTATTAATAGAAAATCCACAACATCTGGTTGTGGATTTTTTTAAAAAGGAAAAGATAAAATTATTTTAAATAAATAATTAATCAAAGAATTTTTGTATTATGATAATTTCATGACAATGCAGGAATTAGTTAACAATTGTCGAAATAAATATTATAAATAATAAATTTCTATTTATATCTATTTAAAAGGATAAAATAGCTACTATGTGAAAGGAGATGAAGATTTGATGACTTTAGGAAAAAAATTGGTATTAATATTATTAACCGGTATTTTAGTATTAGCAGTAGGTATTATTATTACAGTAAGAATAGATGTAACAAATGAAGCAAATGAGGTTGCAGTAAAAAAAGCACAGTCTGACCTTAAAGCCGGGTATGAAATAATTGACAGCAAATATCCAGGAGAATGGAGTCTTGATGGAGACGACTTGTATAAAGGAGATACTTTAATAAGTGGTAATAATGAAATTGTTGATAATATTTCTGATTTAACTAATGACCAGGTTACTATTTTTGCAAATGATAAAAGAACAGCAACTAGTGTTATAAAAAATAATAAAAGAGCAGTAGGCACTTCAGTATCAACTGAAGTTGCAGAGACTGTTTTGCAAAATGGGAATACATATGTAGGTACTGCAGATGTTGTAGGTGAGCAATATCAGACAGCTTATCAACCTATCATAAATAGTAGTGGTAAAATTATTGGCATCTGGTCAGTGGCAACACCACATCAGTTTAAAGATGAATTGATCAGTCATATTACCAATAATGTTATAAAAGTTTCTTTAATATTATCAGTTGTAATATTAATTATTTTATATTTTATGATACGTCCTATATCTCAGGCAATAAACACTGTCGCCGATAAAGCAGAACTGATTGCAGAAGGTGATTTAACTATTGAAATTAGTAAAGACTATAAAAATAGAAAAGATGAAATTGGAATACTGGCTGGTTCTTTTGATAAGATGATTCTAAATTTACGAACATTATTAAAAAGGGTTACCAGCATCTCCGAACAGATGGCTGCTTCCAGTGAGGAATTATCAGCTACCAGTGATGAAGTTGGTTCTGCTGCTGAACAGGTAGGCAGCTCGATTCAGGATGTAGCTGCTGGTTCAGAAGAACAGTCAGCCCAGGTAGAAGATACAAAACAAACTGTCGGTGTATTAAACAAACAAATTGAAAATATTACCGATAAGTCTAATGATATGATAAAACAGGCCGATTATGTGGGTGAAAATATCAGTAAAGGTGATAGTCTGGTTGTTGATACTATTAAAAAAGTAAATCTTGTTAAAAGAGATTCTGATAAGATATCAGCTCAAATTAATACTTTAGGTGATTTATCAGAGGAAATTGGCAACATTGTTGAAATTATCAATGGGATTTCTGGACAGACAAACTTATTAGCTTTAAATGCTGCTATTGAGGCTGCACGAGCTGGAGAGGCCGGCAGAGGTTTCAGTGTTGTTGCAGATGAGATTAGAGAATTGGCGGAAGAATCTACTCAGGCTACTGAGCGTATTTCCGATATAATAAATGATATTCAGGAACAGGTTTATGAAACTGTTCATGAGATGGATGAAACAAACAGTGTAGTTGATGAAAGTGTAGAATCTATAAAAGAAACCAGCAATGCTTTTAAAGAAATAGACCGTGCTTCTAATAGTTTGCAAAATCTTATTAAAGAAATAACCAGGAGTGCAGAAGAAATGTTTGCTAATAGTAATAAAGTGAAAAATTCCATACAGGAAGTAGCATCTGTTAGTGTACATTCTTCGGCAAATGCTCAGGAAGTAGCTGCTGCCAGTGAGGAACAGATTGCCGCAACACAGGAGATAGTAGCTGGAACAAAGCAACTGGCAGATATGTCAGAAAAATTGTCTGAAGCAGTAGAAAAATTTAAATTGTAATATCTATAAATAAAGATAAACTATAAATATAAAATATGGTACCATATCTATAAAGTAATTTATAATATTGAAGAAGACAGTATTTCGCTGTCTTCTTTCTTCGTAATAGACTGTCAGTTTAAGATATTTATCCACTATATTTTCTATTATTGCTTTATAGTGGATATATTTAGTAGCATAAGACAAACTAATATAAAATCAATATAAAATTTATAAAATAGGAGGATATATATCAATATGGATAGGTTAGTTGGGAAACCAGCCCTTCTTTTAAAATGAAAACTGTACTCGGTGATGGAGCTGATTTTGCATCTGTTTCTCTTGAAGATTATAAAGGGAAATGGTTGGTGATGTTTTTTTATCCACTGGATTTTACTTTTGTATGCCCAACTGAAATAACAGGATATAGTAAAAGGTATGATGATTTTAAAGAAGCAAATGCTGAGGTTTTAGGTGTAAGTATTGGCGGTATGCTGTTATCCATGACTTAAATGTAGGCCGTAGTGTAGATGAAACACTTCGGGTTTTAACTGCATTACAGTCAGGATGATTATGTCCTGTTAACTGGAAACATGGTGATAAATTATTAGATGAAGGGTAGTAAATATTTAGATTCAAAATCAACGTAAGCTATTGTATTTTCATCTCATAAATGTATATTGTATAATTAAATGCAAGAGGGTTGTCACAAAAGAAAAAATATTTGACAGTGTAAGCTTTCATATGTTATACTACTAAAAATTAATAAAAAATAAAATATTTAGTTAAGTTAAAATGCTTTGAAGAGGGGGAGTAAAAGTAATATTTACTTGAAGAGAGCCGGGGAAGCTGGGAGCCTGGTAGTAAAATTACTTTGAAAAACACCTCTGAGTTGTCAACCGAACATCTTAGAAAAGATAAGTAGGCTAGGCCGGGTTTTCCCGTTATAGGAATAGGTTATCACTGGTAACTGAAAGAGGACATAAATTTGTCAATAAGAGTGGCAACGCGGGAATACAAACCTCTCGTCTCTGAAATAGGAGACGGGAGGTTTTTTTATTTGCTTAAGCAAAATAGATTAGCGCAGGGTGTTTATTAAAAGGGGGTGATCAAATGGATGATGATAATGAAGATAACAATGATAATAATAAGAATTTCAGTGTAAGTAGACAGTTAGTTTTGTTCTGGATTATAACCATTAAGAAGTTTTCAATATTGATATATAAGGAGGGGTTTTTGTGAAAAGAATATTAATTAAGGAACTTATTAAACACATTGGGGATAAAGTGAAAATAAAAGGTTGGGTACAGAATATAAGAGATCTTGGTATGGTTTCATTTCTAATTATAAGAGATAGATCAGGACTGGTTCAGGTAGTTCATGAAGGGGAGAGTCTGCCAGAAGGTCTTTCCAGAGAATGTGTTATCAGCATAGAAGGAGTTGTTAAAAAAGAGGATAGGGCAGTAGGAGGTATTGAAATACATTTATCAAAGTTCAGTATTTTGTCAGAAACTGTTGGAGAAATGCTCCCTTTTGAAATTAGTAAAGTCAATGACGATATTAATGAAGATATTATATATAAACATCGTGCTTTCAGTCTGCGCAATTCTGTCTACCACAATGTATTCAAAATACAGGCTGAAATAATATCTGCTTACAGGGATTTTTTAAGAAGTAAAGATTTTACTGAAATTATGACACCAAAAATTGTAGCATCAGGAACAGAAGGCGGTACAGATCTATTTTCTCTTGAATATTTTGATAAAAAAGCTTTTTTAGCCCAGAGCCCACAATTTTATAAACAGATGATGGTTGGTGCGGGTTATGAAAGAGTATTTGAAATAGGAAAAGCTTATCGTGCTGAAAAACATGATACGTCACGGCATATTAATGAATACGTCAGTCTTGATTTTGAAATGGGATTTATAGATAGTTATCAGGATATTATGAATATGGAGACAGAACTATTAAAATATATAATAAAAAGCCTGAAAAAAAATTGTAGTAAACTATTTAATTTATTTAAGGAAAAGCTGCCGGTTATTCCTGAGGTTATTCCCCAGATTACTCTTAAGGAAGCTCAGAGAATATTAAAAGATAAATATAACAAAAAATCACCTGCAAATAATTTAGACCCGGAAGGGGAAGTATTATTGTACAGATGGGCTAAAGAAAAATATGACTCTGAGTGGGTCTTTGTAATCAGGTATCCTGCAAAAAAAAGACCATTTTATACTATGTATGATAGGGAAAAAACAGAAGAAACCCTAAGTTTCGACCTGCTATTTAGAGGACTGGAGATAACAACAGGCGGCCAGAGGATTCACTCCTATCAATTACTTACTGAGAACATGAAAAAGTTTGGGTTAGTGCCGGAAAATTATCAATTTTATCTGGATATCTTTAAATACGGAATGCCGCCTCATGGAGGTTTGGCAATTGGCCTGGAGAGATTGACTATGAAGTTGTGTGGTATGGATAATATCAGACAGACATCTTTATTTCCCAGAACCCGCAGCAGAATTACGCCATAAATAAAATAAGTGCTGTACAGTCAAATCATACAGATATCTGTATTCTGTATCTAATAGTAAAATTGTATAATTAATAAAAGACAGCAGTGGTTTAAAACCACTGCTGTAAAGTTAATTTGTCTCTAAGTCTTTTTATAGTTTTGCTGGTCTTTTTCCTACTTTGATAAATATTAGTTTGGAGTTTCCATCTCGGATAACTTCAACCTTAATGGTTTCTCCAGATTCATATTTGTTAACAGTTTTATAAACATCATTTACTTCTTTGATTTCAGTTCCATTTATCTTTGTAATTATATCATTTGTTCGTAAACCGGCTTCGGCTGCCGGACTATCTGATATTACTTTCTCTACAATTATTCCATTTATATTATCTAAGCCATAATAAGCTTCATATCTTTCCTTAAGATTACCAGTGAATTGACCAGGTAAAATACCGATCCAGGGCCTTATTATTTCTCCATCTTCTTTCAGGTCTTTAACAAAAGTTTTAACTTCATTTACTGGAATGGCAAAACCAATTCCCTGTCCCTGTGTACTGACAGCTGTATTTATTCCTATTACTTCTCCTTGTAAATTCAGAAGAGGACCGCCGCTGTTGCCGGGGTTAATAGCAGCATCTGTTTGAATTAAATTAGAATAACTTCTTTTTTCCTGAAGACCAACTGTTATTGGCCTGCCCAGTGCACTGATAACACCTGTAGTGACTGTATGTTCAAAGCCAAAGGGATTGCCTATTGCAACTGCCCAATCACCTGGCTCTAATTGATCAGAATTTCCCATTGGTAAGGGGTTTAATTTTTTATCAGTATCTACCTGTATAATTGCCAGATCCATGTTAAAATCTGACCAGACGATTTCCGCTGACAGAGGTTCTTCAAAACCTTTTATTGTTACTTCTATATCACTTGCATTATTTACTACATGTTCATTAGTTACAATATATCCACTTTCTGAAACTATAAATCCGGAACCAAAACCTTCTCTTACCCTTGGTTGGTCAGGAAAAGAAAATTGATCCCCAAAGAAATATTTATAAAGGAACTCATCAAACTGATCATTAAATTCCTGCGGCCCCTGATGATTACTTTCTGTTTCAATTTTCGTTGAAACAAGAACAACTCCTGGATCAACTTTTTCAGCAATATCAGCAAACACATTGCTGTTAGTTATATTTGATGGATTAACATCAGTTGTTTTATTACTGGCAGTTGTATTTGCCTGTTCCTGTTCTGTATTATCACTGGTATCAGCAAGTGAAAGGGGAGTAACATTTTCATTGATTGAAGCAATTCCAACTCCGATAAGTAAGGCTACTAATGCTACTAAAATATAAGAACTTAGTCTGGATTTTTTCATATTTATCACCTTCCTGTATATTTTTAATTTATTGTTTTGCTTTACACTAAAAATTATATTAAAATATATAGTGTAATTCAATTAAATAATTATTAGAAAAAAATTAAAATTAGATTAAAAAGGAGGATTTTCTTTGAATAAAATAGATCTGGAAATACTTAAGTTATTACATAAAAATAAAAATAGTTATTTATCCGGCCAAAAAATAAGTGATAAATTGAATGTATCAAGAACAACTATCTGGAAACATATTAAAGATTTACGCAATAAAGGTTATCAAATTGAGTCTATTACAAATAAAGGATATAGTCTGGTTGATATACCAGATAAAATTACTGCTGAAGAGATAAAACTGGGTCTTAAAACAGACATAATTGCTCAGGAAATATATGTTTTTGACAGCCTGAGTTCAACGAATGAAAAAGCAAAACAATTGGCTGGAGAAGGGAAATCTGGAGGAACAGTGATAATGGCTGAAGAGCAGACGGCTGGTAGAGGGCGCCTTGGGCGAAAATGGTATTCGCCACCTGGCAGCGGGCTCTGGTGTTCACTACTGGTTAGACCTGATATTAATCCTACTCGAGCTCCTTTTCTGACTATAGTTGCTGCTCTGGCACTGGAAGATGCTCTTTATAAAATAGATGAAGAGTTTACAATATTTAAAGACAAAAATGATTTAATGATAAAATGGCCGAATGATATTTTATGGAATGACAAAAAAATTTGTGGTATTTTATCTGAATTAAATGCGGATATCGATAAAATTAAATATGCTGTTATTGGTATTGGTGTTAATGTAAATCAGGATTCTTTTCCTGATGAATTAGAAGATAAAGCTGTCTCTCTAAAAGAAATTTCAGGGAAGAAAATAAGCAGAAATAAAGTTGCCCAAACTTTGTTGACAGTATTTGAAAAATATTATAAAAAACTTTTAGATAAAGATTATAATCAGTTACTACTGAAATGGAAAGATAAATTAAATATTATAAAAAAAAACATAGATGTATATGCTGATGATAAAGTTTATTCAGGAGAAGTAGTAGATATATCAGACAAAGGAGAGTTAGTAATTAAAGATAATATTGGTAATATTCATCGGTTCTGGGCAGGAGATGTTTCACTGCGTCAGTAGTAATAGAAGATAAATTTTATATAATATAAAAGAGGAAGGTGATAATGTGATTTTAACTATGGATGTAGGTAATACTAATACAGTACTTGGTATTTTTAGACAGGGCAAATTAATAAAAGACTGGAGAATATCGACTGATAGGCATAAGACTCCAGATGAGTATGGAACACTATTATACAATTTCTTTTACTATCAAAATTTGAAAATAGATAAGATAAAAGGAATAATATTATCCAGTGTTGTACCTCCTGTAGTGACTGTTTTAAAATCGGCAGCTGCGAAATATTTAAATATAGCTCCATTGATAGTTGGACCTGGTGTGAAGACAGGACTTAATATAAAAATGGACAATCCGCGTGAAGTTGGTGCAGATAGGATAGTTAATGCAATAGCAGCACATAACAAATATGGTAATAGGCCTTTAATTATAGTTGATTTTGGCACAGCTACTACCTTTTGTGCAGTTTCCAGTAGTGGAGATTATCTTGGTGGTGCAATTGCTCCTGGTATCGGCATTTCCAGTGAGGCATTATTTGGACATGCTGCTAAATTACCTCGAATTGACCTTAAAAAACCAGAAAAAGCCATAGGCAAAAATACAGTTAGTGCTATGCAGTCGGGTATTATAAATGGATTTGTAGGACAGGTTGAAAATATTATAGGTAAAATTAAAAAAGAATTATCTCCAAAAAGTTTTGTAATAGCTACAGGTGGTCTGGTTAATTTAATAAGTGCAGAAACAGATGCTATAGATAAAGTTGAACCATATTTAACACTGGAAGGATTATATTATATAGGTAATTTAAATAGAATTTCTGAATAGAAAGAGTGGTATAATGCAAATAGGTACTATTGAACTTGATATTCCTGTTATCCTGGCTCCTATGGCAGGAGTTAGTGATTATCCATATAGACAAATAATCAGAGAGATGGGCTGTCAGTTGTTATATACAGAAATGGTCAGTAGTAAAGGCATGGTTTATGGAAGCGAAAAAACAAAACAACTGCTTGATTTTAATCGAAAAGGCGGCTATATTTCTATACAAATATTTGGGGAAGAACCTGAATTTATGGCAGAAGCTGCTAAAATAATCGAGAAAGATTATCAGCCTGATATAATAGATATAAATATGGGTTGTCCTACACGAAAAATAGTGAAAAATGGCTCTGGTTCAGCTTTAATGAAAACTCCTAAGTTAACAGAAAATATTGTTACTGCTGTAATCGAAGCCGTTGATTTGCCTGTTACTGTCAAAATTCGAAAAGGCTGGGATGAGGATAGTGTTAATGCTGTAGAAATTGGCCTGATTGCACAAAAATGCGGTGCAGCGGCTGTAGCAATTCATGGGAGAACACGGAAGCAATTTTATAGTGGAAAAGCAGATTGGGAGAGTATAAAGATTTTAAAAGAAAACATAGACATCCCTGTAATTGGCAATGGGGATATATTTAAAGTAAAAGATGCTGAAAAGATGCTGAAAATTACAGGTTGTGATGGGGTTATGATTGCCAGAGGAGCACAGGGTAATCCCTGGCTTATTAAAAGGACAATTCATTATTTTAAGACAGGCAAACTGCTTCCGGAACCAGATTATGTACAAATTATAGAAATGGCTTTATATCATCTAAAAAAATCTGTTAATTATTTTGGTGAAAAAAAATCAGTATCTATGATGCGCAAACATTTGGCCTGGTATTTAAAGGGTATACCCTATTCAACAGATGTAAAAAGAGATATTAATAAAATTACAAAATATGACAAACTAAAGGTTTTATTAGAAAATTATCAGCAAAATTTGCAGGGACTTGATTAACATGTTAAATTAAGACAGAAAGCTTATTATGAAAGAGTTTTAAGATTTTATTTATGTAGTAATCATAACATTTCTAAAATCATATCTCCTGCATGATCCATGGCGTGAGGCCCCAGAAGAAGCACTAGGTCATTTTTATCAGCTTTATTTATCACTGTCTCCAGAGCTGGATTCAGGTTATTAAAATGTGTGTATTGGACATTATTTTCATCCAGAGTGTCTAGGAAAATAGCCTCTTCTTTTTCACTAACTGAGTTTATCGCTTTAGCGACTTCATTACAGTTAGATGTATACAATGTACAATTATCCAGGCGCGGCAGCCAGTTACTTATTGTTTCCGCATTTTCCTGATTGATTTTAGTTCCCCTATTTCCTCTCAGGGAATTTACTATATAAAGATTTTTATAATTCATGTTTCTTACAGATTCAAAAACAGCTCGATAACTTCCTGGGTTATGAGCACAGTCATCAATTATAGTAAATTCATCCTGGTATATAAACTGCATTCTCCGCCAGACACCATTAAACTTATGAAAAAATTTTTGTATAACTTCTTTTGAAACACCAAGGTAAAGTCCTATGGTAACTGCAACCAGGGCATTGTAAATATTATGTTTCCCAGGAAGGTTCATTCTTATTTTGATTTTACATGGTTTAACTTCACCCAGTGATTTTTTCAGCTTATAGGTGAATTGAGTACCTGTTGTTTTCCATCGGGAGATATTCTCTGCTTTAACTGCTGCATCAGATTCAATGCCGTAATTAATCTGGTTTTTAGCAATTTTACCAAATGATTTTAAGTATTCATTATCTGTATTAATTAATACTATTTTACTATTATTATCTTTAAGAAATCTTTTTTTAACATTAATATAGTCAGGAAGATCCGGGTGGAGGTCATAATGATCTGTACTAATATTAGTTCCTACTTTGATAGCAAATTGACTGCCGGCAATTCTTCCCAGCTTTATACCGTGAGAAGATACTTCCATGCAGGCATATTTCAATTTATTATTCACCATAGTTTTTAAGTTTTTTTGTAAATTAACCGGGTCAGGAGTAGTCAATTTGCCAGGGATAATCTGGCTGCCATTATCAACTTTCACTGTACCAATTAAACCTGATTTTTGTGTATTGGCATTAAGTAAATTATAAATCAGATGAGTTGTTGTTGTTTTGCCATTTGTACCGGTTATACCTATTAGTTGTAAATTATGTGAGGGATGATTATAGTATTCAGCTGATAATTCGCCTAAAAGTGTTCTGGTGTTATCAACTTTAATAATAGGAATACTGCTTTTTAAGTTTATTTCCTTTTCTGTAAAAATAACACTGGCACCTTTTTCGATAGCTTCCCAGATATATTTGTTGCCATCTTCTTTAAAACCAGTTATAGCTATAAAGGCATAACCAGGTTTTACTTTGCGCGAATCACAGGTTATTCCAGTGTGTTCAGGAATTTGCTCTTCTTTTAGTTCTTCCATTATAAAAAACCTCCAGATAATCCAAAAATTACATTTCTTTTATCCATTATATCATATATAAAAAAATTAAAATAATTTATTAATATTATTATTTCATAAAATAATAAATATGATACAATAGAATTCTTGACAATTTGATTTCACATGATAAAATAATAGTGTGTACAAAATTGTGCACATAGGAGGTAGGGGTATTGCGTTTTTCCAGAATTGGTAATAAAGTTATTAATAATAAGAAGATAGATAAAATAATAGCTAAAGTTATTGAATTGAGGGAAAAAGGATATTCTCAATCACAGGTTGCCAGTGAAATTGGTGTTGAACGTACATTTATATCAAGATTAGAAAGCATTGGTGAGGTTAGAAAAGGCAGAAAAATTGCAATGGTAGGTTTTCCTATCAAAAATAAAGATGAATTAAACAGACTTGGAAAAAAATATGGTTTAGATTATATTTTACTTATGACAGATAAAGAACGCTGGGGATTTATAGAAAACAAAGGTAAATTACAGCTGTTTAATCAGGTTATTGAAATAATAGTTAAATTAAAAGAATTCGACCTAATAATATTTTTAGGGTCTGATATGAGACTGGATCTTATTGATAATTTAGTTGAAGGTAATATTGTTGGAATTGAACTTGGAGAATCTCCTATTAAAGAGGATAAGCATGTGGACCCTCAAAAAGTTGAAGATATTATAAAATCTTTTTTATAACTTTTTTTCTGATTTGATTGGAGGGAATTAAAGTGAAAAAAGTTTTAAGTATTAGTCTTGGTTCCAGTGCCAGGGATCATAAAGTACATACAAAAATACTCGGTGAAGAGTTTATTATTGAACGTCGGGGAACAGATGGAGACAAAGAAAAAGCATATAAGTTATTTACAGAACTTGATGGCCAATATGATGCATTTGGAATGGGTGGTATAGACCTTTATATATATTCTGGTGGTAAACGATATACTTTCAGAGATGCTAAAAAGTTAATAAAAAATGTTAAAAATACACCTACAGTAGATGGCAGTGGCTTAAAAAATACGCTGGAGCGAATGGTAATAAACTATCTGGACAATAATTTAAAAATTAATCTTGCATCGAAAAAAGTATTAATGGTTTCAGCAGTGGATCGTTTCGGAATGGCAGAGTCTTTTGCAGAACGGTGTGGAGAAATCATTTATGGTGATTTAATCTTTGCTCTGGGACTTCCGCTTAAACTTAAATCCTTAAAGACTCTTAACCGGGCGGCCAGAATGATAGCACCAATTATTACAAAATTACCATTTGAGTGGGTATATCCTACAGGAGATAAACAGGAAAAAAATAATGCTAAAAGCAAGTATTATCGGTTTTATGATGAAGCAGATATAATTGCTGGAGATTATCATTTTATAAAAAAATATATGCCTTTAAGATTAGATGAAAAAATAATAGTGACAAATACAGTAACATCAGATAATGTTAAAGAAATGCAAACTCGTGGGGTTAAAATGATTATTACTACAACTCCTGAACTTAACGGTAGGTCGTTTGGTACCAATGTAATGGAGGGAGTATTAGTAGCATTATCCGACAAAGACTTTGATGAATTAAGTGTAAATGATTATAAACGACTATTAAACAAAATGAACTTTGTACCAAGAGTTATTACATTTGACAAAAAAGTTGCTAGTTAGGAGGATAAATGAATGAAAAAATTTGCTTTTATAATACATCCGCTGCAATTAAATGATGTTACTCGAAAATTTAGTTGGGCTGAAAAAATTCCTGATACGGTAGTGAAAAGTGTAGTCAGAATAATGCCTGCAGTAAAAGCATCTCATATTACTGGTATCAAATCTTTAACTGGAAAAAAAATAGAAGGTTATTTTGTTGGCTGTACTTTAACTTCTCAACAAATGTTAGATCTTCCCACAGACAAAGTTATCAAGAAAATAATAAAAGCTGGAAAAAAAGCAGAAGAGCTGGGTGCTGATATTGTTGGTCTTGGTGCTTTTACCTCGGTTGTTGGTGATAAAGGAATAACTATTGCAAAAGAATTGAATATTCCTGTGACAACTGGAAATAGCTATACTGTAGCCACTGCTATAGAAGGAACTAAATTAGCTGCAAAGAAAATGAATCATCAATTAAGTAAGTCAACTGCAGCTATTGTGGGAGCAACTGGTTCAATCGGTAGGGCTGTCAGTCTTATCTTAAGTGATGACTTACAGAAAATGTATCTGGTAGCACGTAATAAAAAAAGATTAGAAAAATTAAAAGACCAAATAAATATGATAAATACGGAAATTGAAATAATTCATACAACCAATATTGATAATGCTATTAGAGAGTCCAATATTATTGTAAGTGCTTCAGGTGCCGTTGAATCCTTAATAAATCCAGACAGCCTTCAACCTGGTGCGGTTGTTTGTGATGTTGCCCGCCCCCGGGATGTTGCAGTTAAAGTTGGTCATTCCAGAGATGATGTACTGGTGATAGAAGGTGGAATTGTAAAAGTTCCCGGTGATGTTAATTTTAATTTAAATTTTGGTTATCCTCCAGGGACAGCCTATGCCTGTATGGCTGAAACCATGATGTTAACTTTAGAAAACAGGAAAGAGGATTATAGCTTAGGACCAATTATAGAAATAGAGAAAGTAAAAGAAACGGTTATTATGGCTAAAAAACATGGATTTAAGCTTAGTGGACTAAGAAGTTTTGAAAGGGCTTTAAGTGAAGATAAAATCAGGGAGATAAAAAACAATGCAGCTAAAAGGAAAGTAGCCATGTGTTAAAAATGGTTTTTATTGTTAAAGTTATCTTGACAAATATTTAATGTTAACTTATAATAATTAATAATTGGAATATACATATTAGTGTCAAGTACAGCTTGGCACTAATTTTTCTATAATTTAAATTGAAAATATAAATTTATATTGAAAAGGGGTCGAAATGATGTCTGAAGAAATTTTATTAACTCAGGAAGGTTATGAAAAGTTAGAAAAGGAATTAGACCATTTAGTACATGTTAAAAGGAGAGAGGTAGCCAAAAGGATAAAGACTGCCAGAGAATTTGGTGATATTAGTGAAAATTCAGAGTATGATGATGCCAAAAACGAGCAGGCTTTTATAGAAGGCCGTATTAAAGAAATCAAGAGTATGTTAAGGAATGCCAGAATTGTAAAAGATGATGAAATAACTGGAGAAACAGTTAGTCTGGGAACTACAGTTAAACTGGAAGAAAAGGCGACTGATGAAATATTCTCTTATACTATTGTCGGCTCCGCAGAAGCAGACCCATTAAATTTCAAAATTTCCAATGAGTCACCAATTGGGAAGGCTATACTGGGTCATAAAGTAGATGACACTGTAAAAGTTGAAGTACCATCTGGAATTATGGAATATAAAATTTTATCTATAGAAAAATCAAAAAAGGGGTAATTAGATTATGAGTAATGAAGTTGAAACTGATTTAAATGACTTAATGCTACAGAGGCATGGAAAATTAAATAAATTAAAAGAGAATGATATTAACCCATATGGAACCAAGTTTGAGGTTACAAATAAGGCAGCAGAAATTGAAAATAACTTTGATAAATTTGAAGATAAAGAAGTCTCACTAGCCGGTAGAATTATGGCTGTTCGTACTCATGGTAAGGCCAGTTTTGCTGATATTATGGATATGAGTGGGCGTATACAATTATATGTAAAAGTGGATTTGATAGGAGAAGAAAGATATGAGACATTTACAGAACTAGATATTGGCGATATAATAGGTATTATCGGCATTGTATTTAAGACCCGCAGAGGTCAGATATCTATCAAGGTGACAGGATTTAAATTTTTAACAAAATCATTAAGGCCATTACCTGAGAAGTTTCATGGATTAAAAGATAAAGAAAAAAGATATCGTCAGCGCTATCTTGATTTAATTGTAAATCCGGAAGTTAAAGAAACATTTATGTTAAGGAGTAAAATAATTAGATCATTAAGAAGACATCTTGAAGAAAAAGGCTTTCTGGAAGTTGAAACTCCAATGATGCATTCAATAGCAGGTGGTGCCAGTGCCCGACCATTTATTACACATCATAATACACTTGATATGGATCTTTATTTAAGAATTGCACCTGAGCTATATTTAAAGCGTTTAATTGTTGGTGGATTTGAAAAAGTATTTGAATTAAATAGAAACTTTCGTAATGAAGGAATGTCTTACAAACATAATCCGGAATTTACAATGATGGAGTTATATCAGGCACAGGCTGATTATAATGATATGATGGAACTAACTGAAAATCTTATAGCAACTGTGGCTGAAGAGGTACTGGGAACAACCACTATTACTTATCAGAATACTGAAATAGATCTTGCTCCACCCTGGGATAGAATAACTATGGTGGAAGCCGTTAAAAAATATACTGATATTGATTTTGATGAAATAAAGACTGATGAAGAAGCAGTAACAGCAGCAGAAAATATAGGAATAGAACTTGAAGGTATTAATAATAAAGGTAAAATTCTAAACCTTGTTTTTGAAGAGCGTGTTGAAGATAAATTAATTCAGCCTACATTTATTATGGATTATCCAATTGAAGTTTCACCATTGGCTAAAAAGAAAGAAGATAATCCTGAGTTTACTTATAGATTTGAAGCTTTTATTTATGCTCGGGAAATGGCCAATGCATTCACTGAGTTAAATAATCCTGCTGACCAGAAAGAGCGCTTTGAGGAACAGGTAAAACAGAGATCTGCCGGTGATGATGAAGCACAGATGATGGATGAAGATTATGTGCGTGCTTTAGAATATGGTATGCCGCCAACCGGTGGTCTGGGGATTGGAATTGACAGACTGATAATGCTGCTAACTGACTCGGCATCTATCCGTGATGTAATCTTATTCCCGACAATGAGGACGGAAGGTTAAATTTTGGATAAAAGCTTAAGCTTTAAATGGGTATATTATATCGTTTAATTGTCTGTTGAGTATAAATAATAAATCATGAAGTAAATAGTAAAGTAGCCGGGGTGGGATTTTGCCCTGGCTTTATAAATTTAAATGCTTTCAGTGGAAATTAGATTCTATTGCTCTTATTGATATAATGGTTATTCTTAAAAATGAGGTGTTCTTGAGATGAAAATAACCAGTCAATTAGCCCAAAAAATTGTGGAAAATACAATGAATGTTCTGGGTAAAAATGTTAATATAATGGATAACAATGGTATTATTATCGGTAGTGGAAATAGGAAACGAATAAATGATTACCATGAAGGTGCAGCAAAAGTTATTAGAACTGGGAAAACTATTTTTGTTAAAAAAAGTGATAATAATATTCAAGGGGTAAAACCTGGTGTAAATCTTCCGATTAAATTTAGCAATAATATTATTGGTGTAGTAGGTATTACGGGTGATATAGATGAAGTAGGCGGATATGGTGAAATTGTGAAAAACATGGTTGAGCTTATACTTCAGAGGGAATTTTTGAGGAGAGAAATTGAAGTTGAGAATAAAGCACGGGAAAATTTTTATCAGCAGTTATTAACTAATAGCGTTAAAAATAAAGAGGTCTTAAAGGATAGAGCTAAATTATTTAAAATAAATTTTAAAAAAGATCGTGTAGTAATGGTAATTAAGGTTAGCCCTTTTAATAATAAAATAGTGACAGATCAGATTCAGACAATTAGCTCATTTCTTGAAATGGATAAAGATAATGATATGATTTTTATGAGAGGAAATAATATAGTACTTATAAAAAGCTTTAATAAAAAAGAGTTTAAAGATCAGTGTAATAAGATAAAAAATATTGCTGATAAACTAATAAAAAAGCTAAAACAAAAGTTTGATTTTGTTAAAATAGGTATAGGGCAAATCTTTACCAGATTGGAGAAAATGCAATTGTCTTATCAGGGGGCAAAACATGCTTTGAAGGTTGGGGAAAAAGTCTATAATAAAAAAAATAAGAATATATTTTTCCTTGATCACTTAGGGTATGATTATTTTTTACCATATATAGATCAGGAAGCCGGCGAATATTATCTTCACCATGTTTTGGAAAACGATATTCTTGAGATATTTGAGAATACTAATTTTGGTGAAATAGTAGAAGCACTTGTTGCCAATAATTTGAATATTACTAAAACAGCTGAAAGTTTATATATGCACCGTAATACATTATTATATAAATTAGATAAGATAAAAAATACAACAGGGATGAATCCCAAAGATGCTAATAATATTTTCACATTATTACTTGCTTACCACTTGCATTTGTATCAGAAATAAAATGTATGCAGTTCAAACAAAAAAAGTGCTTATTTTAAATATTTATTTGAATGTTTTGTATATGTTATTTATATTATATATTTTATATAATATAAATAACATAATTTAATATAGTATTTATAACTGATAAGCAGTTAAGTTCAAGGAGGCAAGAATATGAAAATATTGATAGCACCTGATTCTTTTAAAAATAGTTTAACTGCTATGGAAGCAGCTGAGAGTATAGAAAAAGGTATATTAAAAGTGTACCCTGATGCTGACATACATAAATTACCAATGGCAGATGGTGGTGAGGGAACAGTGCAGTCATTGATTGATGCTACTGGTGGTCGTAAAAAATACAAGGAAGTTTTAGGCCCTCTAGGTCATAGTGTGAAAGCATATTATGGGCTTTTAGGGGATAATAGGACAGCAGTAATAGAAATGGCTACTGCCTCAGGGCTACCCCTTGTTCCCAGAGAAAAGGCAGATCCACGTAAGACAACTACTTATGGTACTGGCCAGTTGATTAAAGCTGTTCTTGATGAAGATATAAAAAAAATAATTATAGGTATTGGTGGTAGTGCCACTAATGATGCAGGGGTAGGAATGGCTCAGGCATTGGGGATTAAGTTTATGGATGCAAATGGTAAGGAAATAGGTCATGGTGGTAGTGAATTATGTAAAATAAAAAAAATAGATATGACAGGTCTTGATAAAAGAATAGAAGATGTTGATATTAAAGTTGCCTGTGATGTATCCAATCCTTTACATGGTCCGGACGGTGCATCATATATTTATGGCCCTCAAAAAGGAGCCACTCCAAATATAGTTAAAGAATTAGATGATAATTTAAGATATTTTGCTGATATTGTTAAAGAAAAGTTAAATATAAATCTTCAAGGTATTCCGGGAGCAGGTGCAGCAGGGGGGCTTGGTGCTGGGCTAGTAGTATTTTTAGATGCTGAATTGGAATCAGGTATTGATATTATTCTCAAAGCCAGCAAACTTGAGGATTACTTACCTAATGTAGACCTGGTAATTACAGGGGAAGGCAGGATAGATGAACAGTCATTAAATGGTAAAACACCTATTGGTATTGCGCGCAAGGCTAAAGAATATAATTTGCCTGTAATTGGTATTGCTGGTTCTTTAGGACAGAAAGCTAGTTTAGTTTTAGATGAAGGTATAGATAGTATATTTAGTATAATACCACATCCAATAGATCTTGATAATGCATTACAGCATGCTTCAGAATGGTTAGAATTAACAGCTGAATATATTATGAGAGTTTATTTTATGCAAAATGCCTAAAAGAAAATCAATTGTATTTCATTGATATATGTATTTTGCATATTGATTACAAAATGAAAAATGATATAATTTTAGTTGTAATAGTTAATTATATATTAGTTAAGTTAATAATTGTAAAATTTCTGAAATTTAAGAAAATTAAGAAAAAAATATTTTTATCATTTTATATAGTATACGGCAGATGGAATTAATATAAAAATTAAAAAGTTAATAAGTAAGGAAAGGGGTGGTTAGATTATATATAAGAATGATAAATAAGGGTTAAATAGATATTATTATCTAGTTAAGTAAATAATCAATGTATTTTTGTAAGGAGGTAAAAAGATGCCAAAAAAATTGGCTTTAATATCTACTGATTTAGGGGTAGCGAATGAACTAAAAAATAAAGTTAATAAATTAGAATCAGATATAGATACTTATAATTATGTGGACGATACTATTGTTTCTAGAATTATGAATAATCAAAATAAACTTAATAGTAAAATTATAAAAAGTGTTGTTATGGAGGTTATATCTGCTGAAAAAGCAGGAGCAGATTTGATTTTAATTACTTGTTCGAGTATTTCAGAAGTAGTTGATATTGTTCAACCACTTGTAGATGTTCCGGTATTAAAAATAGATCAACCTATGGCCAATAAAGCGGTTGAAAACCATTCTAAGATAGGAGTAATTGCTACATTACAAACAACTATAAGGCCAACTATAAAATTAGTTAAAAATACTGCACAACTAAAAGAAAAAAATATAGAAATATTGGATACAGTATGTGAAGGAGCATTTGAAATTTTAACTGAAAAGAATGATCCTGAGACACATGATAAAATTGTACAAGATGCAATAAAAAATACGGCGAAAAGAGCTGATGTAATTATATTAGCCCAAGCATCAATGGCAAGGGCAGTTAATAATATATCGGTAGATATACCAGTTTTAACTAGTCCTGAAAGCGGGTTAAAAAATGCTATAAATATTTTGAAAAATAAATAATAAGCCTGGCTAAAATTTATAGTCTTGTTTTGATTTTATAAGAATGGGCCTTAAAAAGGAATATGTATCTTTAAAAAAGATTATTTAGCCGGGAAGGCTCAAATCTAAAAAGGGGGTGGTTTAAAGCATATATCGGAAAAAATAAGAAATAAAGCAAAAATTGGCAAAATTCAAAAAAACAATAAAAATAATGGAGGGAAAATAATGAAAAAGAAGATTATTATTTCTATTACTTTAGTTTTAATACTTACTGTTAGTATATCTTCATTAGTTTTTGGCGCAGAAGAAGAAATTGATATATTATTTCATACTTGTGGTTATGGTAGAGTTATAAGAGATATGTTACCAGAATTTGAAGAGGAATATGGAATTAAAGTTAATTATCATGAAGTAAATGTAGGTGTGATTCATCAGAAAGTTCAATTAGAATGGGCAGCAAAATCTGGTGCTTATGATGTCGTGAATATTGCCAGTTTGCCCCCGATGATTGAATCGGGAGGACTTTTGTCTTTAGATGAATATATAGATAAAGCTGACCCAGATTGGCTAAATCTGGATGATTTTCTTCCAACAAATGCAGATTTAATGCAATATGAGGGAAGTTGGTATGGTTTGCCTGTTAGAAATGATACAAGACTTATGCATATTAATACAGAAATGTTTGAAGAAGCAGGTTTAGAACCAGAAGCTCCAGAAACATTTTCTGAAATGGTAACAGCTGCCAAAAAATTAACAGATCATTCAGAAGACCAGGCAGGTATGATTATGGGATACAAAGGTGCGTATCCATATGATTGGGCATTAGCAACATTCATAAGAGGTTTTGGTGGAGAATTTTTTGATGATAATATGCGCCCAACTTTCGATTCACCTCAGGCTATTGAGGGAGTAGAATTATATGTAGATCTGATGAGAGAACATGATGTAGTTCCAGAAGATGCAATGAATATTGACCATCCAGCACAATGTTCTGCATTACTGAATGGTAGAGGTGCTATGAATATGAATGTTCCTGCAAGATGGGCAGATCAGTTTGATGAAGATATTAGTAAAGTTTCTGGCGAAATAGAATCTTTTCCTGTGCCGGAAGGACCAGCGGGGCGTGCTCCTTTAGCCGGGGCATGGAGCTTAAGTATTATGTCTGATTCAGAAGCTCCTGAAGCTGCATGGAAATTTATAGTATGGGCTACAAGCACAGATGTTCAAAAAAGAGCTATTCAAGCTGGTGGAGATTGTAATCCAACTCGTTATTCAGTTATAGAAGATCCAGAATTGCAAGAAGAATATTCTGTATTTAAAGCTATTCAAGAAAGTGCCGGAACTGCTAAACCAAATCCACAATTTGGTGCATCAACTCAAGTTTCAGATATCCTAAATAAGGCAGTACGTAAGGCTGCAGCAGGTGAAGTTTCTGTAGAAGAAGCGATGAAAAATGCAGCAGATAATACTGAACAATTATTAGATGCCCTTGGATATTATGATGAATAAAATTTAAATCAAATTTCCGGTCATGTTTTGTTCAGACAAATATGACCGGAAATTTGTTATAAAAGAAAAGGGAGGTTGAGAAAATGTTTAAAAAATTTAAAAAGAACCATATTAAATATTATTTGATGATCTTACCAGCATTTATAGTTATTTTAATTGTAGCAATTTATCCTTTATATATGTCCTTCAAGCTTTCATTTTCTGAATATAGTTTATTGTCACCAAATTCACCAATTTTATTTGAAGGATTTGATAATTTCAAACGGATGTTTAATAGCTCTGACTTTATTAATTCAATTAGTGTTACATTTAGATTGACTTTTTTTGTTCTTGTAATAGATTTGATAGTTGGTTGTATAACGGCGGCAGTATTAAATAAGAAATTTAAATTTAATAATATTGTAAAAACAATAGTTTTACTACCTTTATTAATGTCTCCTATTGCTACAGGATTAATATGGAAGTTAATGTATAATTATCAATATGGAATTATTAATTATATTGTTAGAATTATTGGTTTGAATGGGCTTAATTGGTTAGGTATGGAATCTACCGCATTAGGGAGTATAGTAGTTGCTGTTTGTTGGAAGTCAATACCATTTGTTGCACTTTTGATGTTAGCTGGTTTAAAAAGTTTACCAGGAAATCTTTATGAAGCTGCAAAGATAGATGGAGCCAGTAAATTTCAAATGACTCGTTATATTACCATTCCTCTAATTATGCCAGTATTTATGATAATCTTAATTATTAGGACAATGGATACGTTGAGAATATATGATCAAGTTTGGGCTCTTACGGCAGGTGGTCCTGGAACATCAACTGAAGTTGCCAGTCTCTTTGCTTATAAGCAAGCGTTTGAGTTTTTTCAAATAGGACAAGGAGCAGCCACTTCAGTACTGTTATTCTTAATTACAGGAGTAATTAGTATTTTTTATTTAAGGATATTATGGAGACGTTCTTAATAAATAAAACAAGAGGTGACCAAATAAATGGCAGTTGCAAAAACAAATAATAAAAAGAGTTTAATAATTAAGATAGTTAAATGGTTGTTTATTATTGCAATTTGTATTATTATGTTATTTCCAATTTTCTGGACTATTACTGGCTCATTTAAAACGAGCACACAGCTTTATAGTGAAAATCCGGTTTGGTTGACTATGCCCAATTTGCAAGGGTTTAAAAATGCAATAGATATTGCAAATATGGGTAAGCTTTTTATAAATAGTTTAATTGTTGCAGTAGGCACATGCGTAATTTCTTTAATATTTGGCTCTATGGCAGCTTATGTACTTTCTAGATATAATTTTGTAGGAGTTAAATTAATACCTTTATTTTTTCTTTTTTTTAGAATGGTTCCCCGTATTACTTTGCTGTTTCCATTTTTTATAATGTTAAACAAAGTAAATCTAATGGATACCCATTTAGGTTTAATACTATCCCATTCTTCTTTTACTTTACCTTTTGCTGTATGGGTTATGATGAGTTTTTTTCAAGATTTGCCTGATTCATTAGAGGATGCAGCTAAAATAGATGGATGCAATTTATTCCAAACTTATTATAAAATTTTTGTACCTTTAGTAGCCCCTGCATTTGCTGCATTGGGTATTTTAGAATTTACTTTTTCATGGAATGAGTATTTATATGCAAGTGTTATTACACGTAGTAATGCACTTACTTTACCTACTGGAATATCTAATTTAATGGTTGAGCATAGAGTGCTCTGGCCAGAATTGTTTTCTATGGCTACAGTTATTGCTATCCCGGCTTTATTACTTGTTATTTTTGCACAACGTTATATAGTTAGTGGATTATCTTTTGGGGCTGTAAAGGGATAAACATATGATATGGATAAAGATATTTATATTGTATATATTAAAATATTAAATTGTTTATATTATAAATAAAATATTATTAAGGAGAGATTATTATGAAATTAATTAACAAAGGAGAACCAGAGAAAAAGCACCGTTTAATTATTCTTACTGATATGGAAAATGAACCAGATGATTCTCAAACGATGGTAAAGTTATTAATGTATTCTAATGAAATTGATATTGAAGGATTAATTGCTGTTACATCAACATGGCTAAGAAAAGAAGTTTATCCAGAATCTATTTATGATCGAGTTAAGGCTTATGGAATAGTTAGAGATAATCTTGAACTTCATGCATCTAATTGGCCCAGTGAAGAAGAACTACTGTCAAAAGTTGCCGGAGGGCAAAAAGGTTATGGTATGGGAGCAGTAGGTGAAAACCAGAACACAAAAGGGGCAGACCTAATTATTAAGGCAGTTGATGCAGACGATCCGCGGCCAGTACATATAGCTATAAATGCTGGCGCTAATACATTGGCACAAGCTTTATGGGATGTAAAAAATACCCGTTCTGAGGAAGAAGTCAAAAAATTTGTATCTAAAATTCGTGTATATGACGATTCTGGACAAGATGATGCTGGAGCATGGATTTGCCACACATTCCCAGAAATATTTTATATCCGCAGCAAAGCTCAAGTTTTTGGTTTGTTTGGTCCCGAACAAAATGCTGGTCCACAACCCTGGGCACCACTCGACCAATATGATTGGGCAGAAAAAAACATTCGTACAAGACATGGCATTTTAGGTGCATTATATCCGCGAAGGTTATTTAAAGATGGTAGATTTCTATTTATGGAGGGAGGAGGAACAGCTTCCTGGTATGGCTTAGTAAATAAAGGATTATATAACCCATCTGAAATAAGTTGGGGTGGTTGGGGTGGTCGTTTTTCTTCTGAAAAAGAACAAATTTGGGCTGGCCAGGGTAATGTAGACGAACTTGAAAAAAAATATGAACCATTTTATATGTATCCGGAAACGGAAGATTATTCATGGGAATTTGATGGTGGTTCTGGTGATAAAGAATGGGATGAATTTTCTGGAGTTAGTAATTCTGGTACATTTCATAGTAATATTTTCTATCCTTTATGGCGTTGGAGAGATGCTTATACAAGAGATTTTAAAGGACGTATGGATTGGTGTGTAAAATCTTATAAAAATGCAAATCATCATCCAATTGCTGTACTTTTTGGTGATGATAATAGGACTATTCTTAGAGCAAAAGCTCAACCAGACGAATTAATAGAGCTTGATGCTTCTGAATCTAAGGATCCTGATGGTGATTTATTAAACTTTAAATGGTATACTTATCCTGAAGCAGGTAATTATGATGGGGATATAAAAATTAATAATAATGATTCGGTTGTTGCTAATGTTAGAATTCCTGAAGATGCAAAAAATAAACAAATTCACATTATACTGGAAGTAACCGATGACAATCCTATTGTAAATCTAACTTCATATCGTCGTTTAGTTATTGATGTTGAATCTTAATTTTTATGTTAAAATCTAGAATATTATTAAGTTTGCGTAAGTTTTAAATAATTTAAAAATATAAATTATCATGGATACATCTCTAGTGTAGGAATTAAGGTAATACCAAAAAAACCGAATTCCTACATATTTAACTACATTATATGAAGGTGGTTTTAAATAATGAAACATGACATTAAGTATTTAGAAAAAATGGCAAATATTTTACGTAAGGATTTATTGAAAATGGTATATTTAGGTGGTGAAGGGCATCCTGGTCCAGCATTGTCAATTGCTGACATTGTGGCTGTTTTATATTTTGCTGAGATGAATATTGATCCAGAAAATCCACAAATGCCAGATAGAGATAGATTTATATTATCAAAAGGACATGCTTGTCCTGTATTATATGCCGCTTTAGCAAGGAAAGGATATTTTTCGACCGAATTATATTCTAGTCTAAGAAAAATAAATTCTACTTTACAGGGGCATCCTGATATGATAAAAACTCCTGGTATTGATATGACTTCTGGGTCATTGGGACATGGTATATCAATAGGAACAGGGATGGCTGTATCAGGTAGAATAACAAATAATGATTATAACGTTTATGTAATTGTGGGAGATGGAGAGTTAAACGAAGGTATAGTTTGGGAGTCTGCCGCAGGAGCAGTTAAATATAATGTAGGAAATTTAATAGTATTTGTAGATAAAAATAATCTTCAGAGCAGTGGAGAAACAAAAGAAATTGGTGGTGATTTGCCATTAGAGAAAAAATGGAAAGCATTTGGTTGGCATTGTCAAAAAATAAATGGTCATAATATAAAAGAAATTCTTGAGGCAATTAATAATGCGCAGAAAAAAGAAAATTGTCCTTCTATAATTATTGCAGATACTATAAAAGGAAAAGGTGTCTCATTTATAGAGAATAATAATACATGGCATAAAAGAACACCAACAAAAGAAGAATATAATAAGGCATTAATTGAATTAAGAGGTGATAGTCTTGACTAATATTACAAGTAATACCCGAAAAGCTGTTATGGATGCTTTGGTTGAAATAGCAAAAAAAGATAAATCTATTGTTGTTGTTTGTGCTGATTCGCAAAAATCTATGAAGGCTTCTGAGTTTAAAGAAAAATATCCTGATCGTTACTATGACTTAGGTATTGCTGAACAAAATGCTGTAGGTTTTGCTGCAGGTTTAGCTTCTTGTGGATTGAAACCTTATGTTGCAACTTATGCAGGTTTCCTAACAATGAGAGCTCGTGAACAAATAAGAACTT
>JBMCBT010000009.1:0-37356 GCA_048623215.1 Halothermotrichaceae bacterium | reverse complement strand
AGGAATACATGTCGATATTTCTCTAAAAGATAATCAAAAAAATAAATTCAGTTTAGATATCAATTTAAACGGCAGCCAGGAGTTAAATTTTTATCCCCTTGGGAAGAAAACGGAAATAATGCTTAGTTCAGACTGGAAAGATCCCAGTTTTCAGGGTAAATTTTTGCCTGCAGCAAGACAGATTAATGAACAGGGGTTTGAAGCCAGCTGGAAAGTTTTCAATTTAAATAGAAATTATCCACAACAGTGGCTGGGTGCAGAAAGTAATGTAATAAGTTCTTATATTAAAAAGTCAGCTTTTGGAGTAGATTTAATGCTTCCTGTTGATTTGTACCAGAAAACCACCCGGTCTGTGAAATATGCGGTAATGTTTATCTTAATGACTTTTTTAGTATACTTTTTTGCTGAAATACTTAATAGTTACAATATACACCCCATTCAGTATCTTTTAGTGGGTTTTGCCTTAATTATATTCTACTGGAAATTCAGGACTATGCCCTTTTACTGGGAAGCATAGGTGTATTTGTAGTTCTGGCAGTAATAATGTATTTAAGTAGAAATATTGACTGGTATTCCATTAAATTTAATGACTAGTTTAAACAAATGGGAGTATATGTTATAATAAAAAATGGTTATGAAGTTTTAAATGGAAAGGCCTTTCTCCTTCTTTTGATGTTTTTATGTAGGAGGGGCCTATTTTATTATATTTATTATATCAGAATATAGATCTGGGTAGAAATATATATAAGTTACTATCTATCTTCTTAATTTCAATATCAAAGGAGGATTATAATGAACAAATTCACATTGGAGAAAATTGAAAGTGGGGTAAGTAAAGCTAAGGTGCTAAGGACTCATAAAAATAAGAAGGGAAATAATGATAAAATATCAGATAGCTCAGAAAAAAATTATGATATAGCAATTCTGGGGGCAGGGCCTGGAGGTTATGTTGCTGCTATTAAAGCAGCCCAGATGGGTGCTGAGGTAGCATTGATTGAAAAAGAAAAACCTGGCGGGACCTGTTTAAACTGGGGATGTATACCGACAAAAGCCCTGGTGCGTTCGGCTGAAGTATACAGAACTATAAAAAATGCTGATAAATACGGCTGTAGTGTAACAGATCTATCATTTGACTGGAACAGGATACAAAAGCGCAAAGATGGTATAGTAAGAAGACTGGTAAAAGGTATAGAGCATTTAATGAAAGCCCACAGTATTGACTTAATCAAGGGTATGGGCAATCTTGTAGACAAAAATATCATTAAAATTGAAGGTGAAAACCCTGAGAAAATAAAAGCTGATAATATTATTATTGCTACGGGTTCTAATTCAACTGCTTTGCCTATTGAAGGGGCAGAACTGCCTGGTGTAATTGACAGCCGCGCTGCACTGGAATTGGATCAGTTACCCGAAAAAATGGTTATAGTTGGCGGGGGAATAATAGGAATGGAATTTGCTTTCATTTTTGCAGCTTTTGAAGTAGAAGTGACTGTGGTGGAATATCTTGATACTATCCTGGAAAGTGTTGACATGGAAATCAGAAAAGAAGTAAAGCGAATGGCAAGAAGACATGGGATTAAAGTTATTACTGGTAGCCGTGTAGAGAAAATTGAACAAAGTTCAGAAAATAAGTATAATGTTATTTTTGAGCAAAAGGGTCAAGAGCAGAGTGTAACTGGTGATAAAGTATTAATGGCTGTAGGAAGAAAACCAGTCTATGATGGAGTCAAACCAGAAAAGTTAGGCCTTGAATTAAATGAAGATAATCGAGGTATAAAGGTTAATAAAAAAATGGAGACAAGTCTTCCCGGTATTTATGCCATAGGTGATGTGACAGACAAAATACAACTGGCACATGTTGCTTCTCATCAGGGAATTGTAGCAGTTAGCAATATTATGGGAGAAAATAGTATGATGGACTACAGGGCAGTTCCCAGTGCTATTTTTACTGACCCTGAGGTAGGTGAGGTGGGAATGAATGAAGAAAAAGCGAAAGAAAAAGGAATTGAGATAGAGATAGGTAAGTTTCCTTTTAGGGCTAATGGTAAAGTATTGACAGTTGGAGAGAGGAATGGTTTTATTAAGATTATTAGTGAAAAAGAAAGTGGAAAGATTATCGGAGGTTCAATTATAGGTATACATGCAACAGATTTGCTGGCTGAATTGACACTGGCAGTAAACAATAACCTGACCGCTGAAGAATTAATAGAAACTATTCATGCCCATCCTACCACTGCGGAAGTTATACATGAAGCAGCTCTCGATCTGGAAGATGGTGCAATACATTATGGCCAATAAAACTAACAATATTAAGAAATTAGAGATTATAAATTCTACAGGTATTGATCCCTGGTATAATCTGGCTTTAGAGGAATACCTTCTTAAACAGATAGAACCAGGTGAGGTTATTTTATATCTCTGGCAGAATCAAAATACAGTAGTTATCGGACGTAATCAGAATGCCTGGAAGGAATGCCGCTGTGAATTACTTGAAAGTGAAGGTGGGAAGCTGGCCCGACGTTTATCCGGAGGAGGAGCAGTTTTTCATGACCTGGGTAATCTAAATTTTACTTTTCTGGTAGATAAAAATTTGTATGATCTGGAGACCCAACTGGAAGTTATATTAAAAGCTGTTAGAGACCAGGGTATTCCTGCTGAGTTCTCCGGAAGAAATGACCTTGTACTTAAAGGTAAAAAATTCTCAGGTAATGCCTTCTATTTTGCTGGAGATGCAGCCTATCATCATGGTACCATTCTTCTTGATACTGATTTTGAAAAATTAACACGTTACCTGCAGGTTTCAAAGGAAAAAATAAAGTCCAAAGGGATTGAGTCAGTCCGCTCCAGGGTAGTTAATCTTAAAGAAGTTAAACCAGAATTGTCCCTTATGAAAATGGAGAAAGCTCTTGAAAACAGCTTTTTAAAAATATATAGAGAAAATAAGCGAGATATACTGGTAGAAAAACAGGAGATAGACCCTGAAAATAATGATAAAATTAAAAAAATATATAAAAAATACTTGTCCTGGGAGTGGAGGTATGGAGAAACTCCTGATTTTGATATTGTTTTTGAGCAGAGATTTGACTGGGGGAATATAGAACTGGGATTAAAGTTGACAAAGGGTCAGATTGAACAGGCTAATGTTTATTCTGATGCCATGTACTCCCATTTAATACAGGATATTGCTGAAAGCTTTAAGGGTGTTCCATTTAAACTGGATAATATTTTAACAAACATTGATAAACTAAAAGTCACTCCAGAGCAAAATGTAGTGATACAGGATTTAAAGAAATGGCTGAAAACAAAATTGCATTAACCAGCGGTCGGCTGAATCTTAATATTTAATGGAGATGAAAAGAAGATGTTAAAATTAGTTAAATATTTAAAACCATATATACGTTCAATAGTATTTATAATTTTGTTAGTATTTCTTCAAACCTTTTTTCAACTATTTTTACCTACTTTAATGGCCAATATAGTTGATATTGGCATAGTAAATAGAGATATTTCTTATATAATAAAAATGGGAGGTTTAATGCTAATAGTTGCAGTAGGAGGGGTAATCTGTACAATAACGGCCAGTTATCTTTCTGCCAAAACCGGAACAGGTTTTAGTAAACAAATAAGGGAAAAAGTATTTACCAGAGTCGAGAATTTTTCTCTTCGCGAATTTGATATTCTCGGCACATCTTCTTTGATTAACAGAACTACCAATGATATAACACAGGTTGAAAGAGCTGTAATTATGATTTTACGAATGATGATAGCTGCACCACTTATGGCTGTAGGTGGAACCATTATGGCAGTTTCTAAAGATGCAAAACTTTCTTTAATCATAGCTGTTGCAATTCCTATATTAATGATAGTGGTATATCTGTTAGTTAATAAAGTGATGCCTTTGTTTAGACTAATGCAGAAAAAAGTTGATAAAGTCAACCAGGTAATGCGTGAAAAATTGTCCGGTATCAGGGTCATCAGGGCTTTTAACCGTATAAATTATGAAAAGAAACGATTTGATAAGGCCAACCGTGGTTTAACTGATAATGCTATTAGAGTTAATAAAATCATGGCAGTAATTATGCCTTTGATGATGTTAATGAATGTTACAGCTATTGCTATAATATGGTTTGGAGGTATACGTATTGAAAATGGAGGTATGCAGGTAGGAGACCTGATGGCATTTCTCCAATACAGTATGCAGATAATGTTTTCTTTTATTATGTTTTCCATGATAATTGTAAGAATACCGCGTGCTTCTGCTTCAGCAGAAAGAATAAATGAAGTTCTGGAAATAGATGATGGTGTAAAAGACAATAGAAAAGAGGGGGAACAGGCTGATAAGCAGGACGGAAAACCAGATAAAATTGACCCGGGGATAAACCCTGATAAAAGAGGTTTTCTGGAATTTGATAACGTGAGTTTTACCTACTTTGGTGCAGAAGAGGCTGCTCTTAAGAATATATCTTTTAAGGCAGAGCCGGGTGAAATAACAGCTATTATTGGAAGTACTGGTTCCGGCAAATCAACATTAGTAAATTTAATACCCCGTTTTTATGATGTTGACCGGGGAAATATTATTATTGAGGGTGTTAATATTAACCAGATTAACCAGCAGAAACTCAGGTCAAAGATAGGACTTGTTCCACAAAAAGCTGTTTTATTTACCGGAACAGTAGCCGAGAATATACGATATGGAAAGAAAGATGCCTCTGATAAAGAAGTAAAAAAAGCAGCAGAAACAGCACAGGCAGCTGATTTTATTTCTGCTATGGATAATGGTTATGATTCTGGTATTGCTCAGGGAGGCAATAATCTTTCAGGAGGCCAAAAACAGCGTCTTTCCATAGCCAGAGCTCTTATCAGAAAACCTGAAATTTTTGTATTTGATGATAGCTTTTCAGCACTGGACTTTAAAACAGATGCCAGGTTAAGGGCAGCTCTTAAACAGGAAATATCAGAATCCACTGTAATTATAGTTGCCCAGAGAGTTAGTTCTGTTATGAATGCAGATAGAATAATTGTGCTTGAGGAAGGGGAAATTGCCGGTATCGGTCAGCATAAAGAACTGTTAGAAAGCTGTCAGGTATATCAACAAATAGTCTATTCACAGCTTTCCAGGGAGGAAATATCATGAAAAATGATAAAAATAAAAGACAATTTAGCAAGAATAAAACCTTTAAGAAAAACCGACCTGGTAGACGAAGAGGTCATGGGCCGGGAATGGCTGTACCGGTGGAAAAACCAGATGATTTCAGGGGAACACTTATCCGGCTGCTTAAGTATTTAAAACCTTACCATGGTCGGTTAATAATGGTAGTAATTGCCGCTGTTATCAGTACAGTCTTTACTATATTAAGTCCAAAAATACAGGGTTTAGCAATAACCAGGATATTTGAAGGTTTTATGCAGATCAGGCGGGGGCTTCCAGATGCTGGCATTGATTTTGTTTATTTAAGAAATATATTATTAATACTAGGTGGACTATATTTATTAAGTGCATTATTTAGATATCTGCAGCAGTATTTGATGGTGGATGTTGCTCAAAGTATTGTTTATAACCTTCGTAAAGATTTGAATGATAAGTTATCTCGTTTACCATTAAGATTTTTTGATTCCAGGAAACATGGAGAAATACTAAGCCGGGTTGTTAATGATATCGAAAATATAAGCAGTACATTACAGCAGAGTGTGATCCAGTTAATTAATTCTGTTATTACATTAATCGGTGTGGTAATTATTATGTTAATTACTAGTCCCTGGTTGACATTAGTTGTATTTTTAACATTACCACTGTATTTATTTGTAACAAAACCTGTTGTGAAGCGGTCACAGAAATATTTTGCTGAGAGACAAAAATTTCTGGGAAAGCTTAACGGACATACTGAGGAAAATTATACTGCCCATAAAGTGGTAAAAGCTTTTGGAAAAGAAGCTGATTCTATTGAAAAATTTAATAATTTGAATCAAAAACTTTATCAGGCTGGCTGGAAGTCTCAGTTTATATCAGGTATTATTATGCCTTTAATGATGGCGATTAATAATTTAGGATATGTACTGGTGTCAGTGACTGGTGCTGTTTTTGTAACCAGAGGCGCCATACAGATTGGTGATGTTCAGGCATTTATCCGTTATGCACGGATGTTTACCCGTCCGATTCAACAGACTGCTAGTATTGCCAATATAATTCAATCAACTATTGCTTCAGCTGAACGTGTTTTTGAAATACTTGATGAAGAAGAAGAAATACCTGATAATAAAAATCCAGAAAAATTAGTTTCTCCCCGGGGTGAAGTAGCTTTACAGGGTGTTAGTTTTGGTTATACGAACGAAATAAAAGTAATCGATAATATTAGTGTAGATGTAAAAACCGGCCAGACTGCTGCAATTGTTGGACCAACCGGTGCTGGTAAGACTACTCTGGTTAATCTTTTGATGCGTTTTTATGAACTGGATGAAGGAACGATTACTATAGATGGAATAGATATAGGTGATTTAAAAAGAGGTGATCTGCGTAATATATTCGGTATGGTACTACAGGATACCTGGCTATTTAATGGTACTATCAGGGATAATATCGCCTATGGTTGTGATGAAGCTGCAGATGAAGAAATAATAAAGGCTGCCCGAACAGCACATGCAGATCATTTTATCAGAACTCTTCCTGATGGTTATGATACTATTATAAATGAAGAGGCTTCCAATATCTCCCAGGGGCAAAAACAGCTGCTTACTATAGCCAGAGCTGTACTTGCTGATCCTACAATTTTGATTCTTGATGAAGCAACAAGTAGTGTTGATACCAGAATTGAAGTCCTGATCCAGAAAGCTATGGACCGTCTGCTGGAAGGGAGAACAAGTTTCGTAATTGCTCACAGATTATCAACGATCCGTGATGCTGATATAATACTGGTTATGAAGCAGGGACAAATTATAGAAAAAGGTAATCATCAGCAATTGATGGAAAGAGACGGTTTCTATGCAGAATTATATAATAGCCAGTTTGCTGAAGGAAAATATTTCGGTGAGGCTATTTAAAAATTTATTGCTCTTAAAACTTTATAAAAATCTGATTCGATCTGGGGTGAAATTAGTGAAATTAGGATATGACTTTTATCAACAGGATGCTGTAACTACAGCCGAAAAATTAGTTGGAAAATATGTAGTCAGAAAAATTTTTGAACAAAAAATAATTTGCCGTATAGTGGAAACAGAAGCCTATGTCGGGCCGGAAGATAAAGGTTGTCACGCTTATCAAAATAAAAAAACCAAACGGACAGAAGTTATGTTTAAAAAGGGCGGAGCAGCATATATATATCTAATTTATGGTATACATAATTGTTTTAATATAGTTGTTAACAGGAAAAATAAGCCGGAGGCTGTTTTAATTAGAGCAGTGGAACCTATAGAAGGATTAGAAATAATCAGGAAAAATAGGCCTATTAAAAGTAATAAAATAGAGGAACTGACAAATGGACCGGGGAAGTTGTGCCAGGCACTGGTAATAGATAGAAAACTAAATGGTTATGATTTAGTAGATGGAGATAGATTGTATATAACTGAACAAGTAGAGGGTCAACAATTTCAGATAGCCTCTGGTACGAGGATAAATATAGACTATGCAGAAGAATATAAAGACAAATTATGGAGGTTTTATATAAAAGGAAATTCGTTTATATCAGAATAGAACAATGTTTTTGATATTGTAGCCTATAAATAAAGGTCTTTTGTGATAAATAAAGAAATATATAATAAATTATATTAATGTTGCGAAAAGTCGTGAAAAGTCTAAATCAGGACAGTTGCAATAGAATTTATTATGGAACAGGTTTAACTATTTGAAGAAAATAATACAAAAATTTAGGAAATATATTAGTTAAAAAAGGAATTTAATAAATATTAGTTAATATTATATATAGGTACTAAAAAAATAAGGGGGATATATAAAATGGATGTATTAAAAGTAGCAACAAAATCAAATCCGAATAAGGTTGCTGGTGCTCTTGCAGGTGTTATAGAAGAGGAAGGCAGTGCAGAACTGCAGGCAATAGGAGCTGGTGCTGTTAATCAGGCTATTAAGGCAATAGCAATTGCCAGAGGATATGTTGCTCCCAGTGGGGCTAATCTGATTTGTATACCGGCATTTATAGATATTGAGATAGATGGTGAGGAAAGAACAGCCATCAAGTTTATTGTAGAACCCAGATAATTATGTAATACTAACCTGTTTACCTGCATAAGGTAAACAGGTTTAAGCTATATAAAGGAGACAAACCAATATGAAATTAAAAATACTAGTTATTATAACTTTAATTGCTGCTGCTGTTTTAACGAGTAATGTTTATGCAAAAGTACATCTATGGTATTTACCTCATCCTGATGATGAAACTATTGGTATGGCAGATGCCATTTATTCTTCCGTTATTCAGGGGAATGATAATTATTTTATATTTTTTACCCGTGGTGGTGCTTCTAAAGCTCGCCATCGCTTAAAAGGAGCAGATGGTAGTACCTATCATCTGACAAAAAAAGAATTGGAAAAAGCAAGAGTAAAAGAAACATTAGCTGCCCTTAAAGTATTAGGGGTACCGCCTGAGAATGTGCTTTTTTTAAATTTTGGAGAAGGCAATTTTCCCATTAATACTGTAAAAGGAGTAATAGAATCATATGTACAATTATATCCTGATGGAGTACATAATACAGTCGCACCAGAGATACATGAAAACCATCAAATATTAGCTGAAGCTTTATCATCTCTTGCTGCTGTGGAAAATATAAATACAAGGTTTTACAAAGTATATGTTTATGGTAGTAATGATAAAACAGGTGAGAAGATGCCTGTAAAACATCCTGATATAAAAAAGAAAGCATTATCAGAATTTGAAGTATGGGATCCTGCTAATGGCCGCTATGCTGTGGGCAAGCATTCAGTGCCAGATCTAATAAAAAATGCTAAAAAATCAAAATATGAATATCTGTCTTCAAGAACTGATGTTGAAAAAGCATTGATTATTAAACCAACATCTATCCGGGTACTATCTGATGGAGTTGGTATGGCCTATCGCGTAAATAGATTAAAACTGGGAGTAGACTTGTTACCGGATTTTGAAGAGAGAGTTCTTGATTATTCAGTCTATGGTTTTTATCTTTTTCCTGATAATATTCCTTTTGTGGAAATTAACTCAGGGGCAGGTTATCATAATCAAAACCATATGTTCTGGGGTATCAATGCTGTAATTTTTGATGACTTTATACTGGAATATCAAAATTATAAAAAGTTAAATAAAATCAGGGCTGGTCTTGAATTTGATCTTTAAAGGGGATATATTATGTGTGATACTTTAGTTCTATTTAAAAATGGTAAAAAGCGCTCGTTTTTTGCTAAAAACTCTGATAGAGACCCTGATGAGTTTCAATTTATCTATATCACTAATAATCCTCAGCAGGAATTCAAACAAAGGCCCTTTGAGGAAAAGAAGACTAAATACATAGAAAATTCTTTTGTTAAATTAAAAAATATTTTTTATAAGTTTGACAACAAATATAGAGCTATTTTATCCAGGCCAAACTGGATCTGGGGTGCAGAAATGGGAGTCAATGAATATGGTCTGTCTATAGGAAATGAAGCTGTTTTTTCAAAGGAAAAGGTTGCTCAAGATGGTTTGCTGGGTATGGACATATTACGATTGGCACTTCATAACACCAGGTCTGCCCGGAAAGCAGTAGAGTTTATTATTAATGTTACAGAAAAATACAGCCAGGGTGGAGATGGTGGTTATTCCAGCAGCTTGTATTACCACAATTCCTATTTGATTAAAGACTTTACCCGGGCATATATCCTGGAAACTGCTGCTGATAAGTGGGCTGTTAAAAAGGTTGATAAAGCTGCTGCTATTTCTAATACATATACTATTACAGATGATTATGATCATATTAGCGATAATTGTGGTCAGACAGATTCAGATTGTGTTAATTTTAAAGCTAAATATGAAGACAAGATATATACTTATGTCAGCAAAGGAAATTACCGCTATAAGTATTCTTCTGACTATCTAAACAAAGCTAATTATAATTTAAACTCTTTACTGACATTATTAAGGTCACATAAAAAAGGAGTTCAAGAGATTAAAAGAGGTATGAGCTCTATCTGTATGCATCCAGGTAGCTTTGTTAAAAGTAAAACTACTGCATCAATGGTTGTGGATTATATTAATGATAACTGTATTATCTGGTTTACCGGCTCTCCTAACCCCTGCCTGTCCCTATATAAACCAGTTATTATAACAGAAGGACAAAAATCTGACTTTGGCAGTATTGATTATGCAGTAAAATTTTGTAGTAATTGGCGAGACTTATCGACATTACTGGAAAAGAAGCAGTATTTATTTAAAAATAAAATTAAACCTCTCAGGGATAAGGTTGAAGAAGATATGGTAAATAAAGTTTATAAAAAAATGAATAACAATAAGAATAAAGATTTGATATCTGTCTGTCAGGAATGTAGAAAAATAGCTGAGGACTTTAGAGCTGGTGTTATTGAAAAACTAAAATAAGAGGAGTTATTTACTATGAAACGATATCTAAAAGTTATATTTATTTTATGTTTATTGTTTATATCTTTAACTGTAACTGCTGACGGCAATAATCTAGTATATTTTGGGCCGCAGTGGGAGAAAGGTGATACTACTACCTATCAGATAACAAAAACAATAACCACAAATAATATAAAACAACAGGATATTTCTTCAAAATTTGCAGTAGAAGTTTTAGAAAAAAATGAAGACGGGTATGTTTTACAATGGACTAATTATGATTACAGTTCTGAAAAGGATAATAATGCAACATTAAATAATAAAATTATGCAAATCACCAGTAACATTGACATACAGTATAAAACAGATATATATGGTTCATTTCAGGAATTTATTAATATGTCGGAAATAAAAGAGAAATTGAAAAAAACTGCTGATACTGCAGCAGAAAATATGAGTCAGCAGGAGAAAAAAATATTTGAAAATATTATTAAGACCGTATTTAAGACAGATAATCAAATTAATATGTTATTATCTAGAGATATTAATATTCTTCATTATCCCAGTTTTTATTTTTATGAATATGAAATTGATTCCAGGTATGAAGGTGGTGTGTCTATTCCCAATCCCTGGGGTGGAGATAATTTACCGGGTGTAATAGATATTACTGCTGACAAGAAAAAAGATGGATTAAATATTGTAAAAGTTAATCAGGAATTAGACCAAAATCAGGCTACCGCTCTAGTAAAAGAAGTAGTTGATGAAATGTTAAGTCAGTCCGGAATTAAGGCACCTGCTGATGAATTTGTAGACGAATTTGTAATAACTGACGATTATAGATGTAAGTTTAGAGATGGAGATAACTGGCTGCAGGAAGCAGAGCATGTTCGCGAGATATCAGTTGGTATAGTTACCAGAAAGGATACAGTTAAAATAGTGAAAATTGATTAAATAATAACTAATATAATCAGTGTATACTATAATATATAAAACAGTTTTATAAGGAGTGAAATAATTTGAAACAGGTGCGGTCAGAAGTTCCTGATACTCAGAAACAAAATTTATATAAAAAAGCAATTATGATAGCTATCGGAGGTAATCTCTTATTGGCTTTATTTAAAGGTGTTTTAGCCTGGTTTATAGGTAGTAGTGCTATATTTTCTGATGCCGCTAATTCATTATCTGATACATTATACAGTATTTTAATGGGGATGGGTCTCTATCTTTCTCAAAGGCCGGCTGATGAGAGCCATCCACAGGGGCACAGCCGCTTTGAGCCATTGGTGAGTTTGTTTGTAGCAGCAGCTATGACTACTGCCGGGGCTACAGCAGTCTGGCAAAGTATAAGAAGATTTACAGGTCAGGCAAAGTCCATAACAATCGGTTGGCCTACAGTAGTATTACTGCTGGCAGTTTTGATAAAAATAGTGATGTATCTACGTGTAAAGAAAATAGGGGATAAAGCACATAGTCCAGCTATCAATGCTTCTGCTTATGACAATCTGGTAGATATACTTGCTTCGCTTGCTGCCCTGATTGGAGTATGGGGCTCGCGTTTTATCCACCCGTATTTTGACCCGGCTGCTGGTTTGTTTGTAGGTTTATGGATTTTTAAAGCAACTTTTGAGATTATAAGTGAAAATCTTGGTTATCTTACAGGCAGGGGTGCCTCTGAAGAATTAATAACTGAGATAGCTAATAAAGCAGGTAAAGTTGAAAAGGTTGATGGTGTGCACCGTGTTATTGCTGAGTATGTAGGGCCTCAGCTTAGAATTGATATGCATATAAATCTGGATGGACAGCTAACTCTTGATGAAGTACACGATATTGGTGAAAGAGTCAAAGAAGTGGTGGAAGAGATTAAGGATGTGGACCTGGTTTTTGTTCACATTGAACCTACTTATTACCAGGAAAACTATTAAAAGGAGGCTATTAACAATGGGATTTAAAGATTTAACTGCAGTAATAAGTATTGATGAAGAAAAATGTTTGAATTGTCATAGTTGTATTGATGTCTGTCCTGTCATGGCAAATAATGGTAGTGGCGATAAAGTTGTAATTGACCATAATAAATGTATAGGTTGTGGACAATGTATTGATGCCTGCAGTCATGGTGCCAGAGGATATGTTGATGACTTTGATCAATTAATGTCTGACCTGGATAATAATGAGGAGGTAGTGGCTATTGTTGCACCAGCTGCTGCAGCTAATTTTCCAGGAAACTATTTAAAGCTTAACAGCTGGTTAAAACAAATTGGTGTTGCTGCGATTTTTGATGTGTCTTTTGGTGCAGAGTTAACAATAAAATCATATCTTGACTATATAAAAAATAACAATCCTGAATGTGTAATAGCACAACCCTGTCCAGCGATTGTAACCTATATCCAGATATATAAACCAGAATTATTAGACTATTTAGCGCCGGTTGATTCACCAATGGTACATACAATTAAGATGATAAAGGAATATTATTCTACATATGAAAATTATAAAGTGGCTGCTATTTCCCCCTGTTTAGCCAAGAAAAGAGAGTTTATAGAAACTGGATATGGTGATTATAATGTAACTTATAAAAGTATAAATAGTTATTTTAAAGAAAGTTCAAAAAAACTGTACGATTATTCAGAATCAAATTTTGATAACCCGGAAGCAGAACGGGCAGTATTATTTTCCACACCAGGCGGATTATTAAGAACTGCCCTGCGGGAAGATCCTGATATTAACCAGGTAACTCGTAAGATAGAAGGTGTCCATACAATTTATGATTACCTGGAACAATTACCTGCTGCAATAAATAGTGAATATAATCCCTTATTAATAGACTGCTTAAGTTGTGAAATGGGATGTAATGGTGGACCAGGAACTTTAAATAGAGGTAAAAGCCGTGATGAAATAGAATACTATATTGAGAAGAGAAACCAGGAGATGCAGCAAAAATATGCCTCAAAAAAATTATTTAAAAATAATAAGAAAGTTATGAAAAAAATAATAAATAAATACTGGAAGAAAGATTTATACTCTCGTGAATATTTAAATCTTAAAGATAACAATGATATCATTATTCCAGACAAAAAGGAAATAGATGATATATATAGACAGATGAATAAAGAAAATGAAGAGGACATTAAAAACTGCAAAAGTTGTGGGTATGGTTCCTGTGAACAGATGGCTGTGGCTGTATACAACAATTTAAATAAAGTGGATAACTGCCACTGGTATCAAAAAGATTTAATTAGAATACGTAGAGAAGAAGCAGATAAACAAAAACAGATAGTAGAACAGCAGAAAAAATTGGTTGAAGAAAGAAAGGAAAAAGCTACAGACTTTTTAAACAAACTAAATGATTTTATTCAAAGTTTCTCGGCTACACTGGAAGAACTGGAAGCTACCAATGAAACAGTTTTTGAGAGAATACAGCATAGTAATCAGGAAATAGCTGCTTCATCAGATGTCATTAACAATATTAATAGTATGGCTAAAGAGGTGCAGTCTGAAATAGACAGTTTTGATGAAATCAGGACAGTTATATCAGCAATAGCTCGTCAGACTAATTTGCTTGCTCTTAATGCTTCAATTGAGGCTTCTCGTATTGGGGCAGAGGGTAGGGGTTTTGCTGTAGTTTCTGATGAAATTCGTGAACTGGCTGAAAGTTCAACAGATGAAGTTGAGAAAATACAAAACTATACCGAAAAGTTAAAATCAAAAATACTTTCTGTTGTTAATGAAATTAAACATGTAGCAGAGGAGTTTCAAAGTATTAATATGGACTCCAATCAAATTATGAGTTCAACAAAGGAGATTAATGGTGAGCTAAACCAGATTAATAAAGACCTGGAAAATGTAAAAATGGAAAGTGAAGATTTTATTGTAAAAATTGATTGATTTGTTATAAAATATAATAAGAGGTGTTATAATGGACAAACTTGAGGCAGTAATATTTGATATGGATGGGGTCATAATAGATAGCGAACCAATACATTATCAAGCAAACTTACAATTATTTAAAAAAATGAATATACAGGTTACCAGAGATGAGTATGAGGGTTTTATCGGATTATCCAATACAGAAGTCTGGTCAAGACTAAAAGAAAAACATAATTTAAATAGCCCGGTAGAAGAATTAGTTTCTGAAATAGTAGAAAGTAATATAAAAGTATTAAAAGGGAGTCAGGTAGAACCTATTAATGGGATTAAACCACTACTTGATAAATTAAGAAAAGTAAAGTTGAAGGTAGCTCTTGCCTCCTCTTCTCCCACAGAATATATTAGACAGGTTCTGGAGAAACTGAAGATAAAGGAATATTTTGAAACAACTGTCAGTGGAGAGGAATTGAAAAATGGGAAACCTGATCCAGATATTTTTCTCCATACTGCTGAGCTTATAAATGTAAAACCTGGAAATTGTTTGGTAATCGAAGATAGTGAAAATGGTGTTAAGGCAGCCAAAGCTGCCGGGATGAAGTGTATTGGATATAATAACCTTAATTCCGGAAGCCAAAATTTAGACAATGCTGATATTATTATAAATTCGATTACAGAAATAAACTTAAATTTTATAAATAAATTATTTTAAAAGCATCTTTATAAATATTGATTTTACTAAGTTGATTCTACTAATATTTAAAAATGAAGCAGTTAAATTTATATTTTAGTGGTATGATAGTGGAGGGAAATTATGAAGATTGGCGTTTTTGATTCAGGCATAGGAGGTATAACAGTTTTACATCAGGCTATAACAATTTTACCAGATGAAGACTATATATACTATGCTGATACTGACCATGTTCCTTACGGTATTAAACCAAAAGAAAAAGTTAGGGAATATATATTTAAAGCAGTAGATTTTATTGTAAAGCAGGGGATAAAAGCTCTGGTGATAGCCTGTAATACTGCAACCAGTGTTGCCATAAAGGATTTGAGAAACCGGTATGATTTCCCTATTATTGGTATGGAGCCAGCAGTAAAACCTGCTGTAAGAGAAAATAATGGTTCTGATAAAAGAGTGCTTGTACTGGCAACACCATTGACCTTAAAAGAAGAGAAATTTAATAGGCTTTTGCTGCGGGTAGATAAAGAACATATTGTAGATTTTTTACCAGCCGCCCGTCTGGTTGAATTTGCTGAGTCCTTTAAGTTTAATGGTTCTCAAGTAAAAAGATATATGGCAGAAAAACTATCTAATTTTAATCTGGATAATTATAGTACCATGGTATTGGGATGTACTCATTTTTTGTACTTTAAGAGTGTTATACGTGAAGTAATACCCGATGATATTGATTTAATTGATGGCAATAAAGGTACAGTTATTTATTTGAAAAAGAGGTTACAGAAAATAAATGCTTTAGATAATGGTTCAGGTAAAATTACTTACTATAATTCAGAGAATAAACCAGTTCCAGATAAAAAATATTCAAGGCTGCTAAAAGTCCTTGATAATCAAGCAGATAGTTTTAATTAATATAAACAAATTTTAGTTTATCTATTTGCAAAAAGAATGAAAGGGGGGAATCCATTATGAAAAAAATACTGAAGTATGGTATAGTTATTATGGTTATGCTTATATTAGTAACTTCCTGTGAATGGCAGGGTACTTTTACCTTTACTTATGATGGAGGAGAGCCAAGACTTCATAAATTTGAAGCCGATTATTTTGACAGCAGTTATGAAGAAGAGGTTTTGATAAATAGTGAAGACATAAAAGTAGTTTATGATAATTTTGAATTAGATGAAGGTACTGTGATTATCGAAATGGTTTCACCTAAAGACAGAGTTGTCTTTAAAAGAGTTTTAACACCAGATAGTCCAGAAGAGAATTATTATCTGGTACAGAATTTAGTTCCTGGTCGAGAATATACAGTTATTTTAACAGGAATCAATGCTAGAGATATACATATAGAGTTATTTGTAGAAGAGGATGATGCAGAAATAAAAATCAAAGACCGCCATTAATGAATATACTAATAGGAAATACCGGTTAACCTAAAAATCAAATTATTATAATGTAATACTAAATCATGTGAATCTCTAGTTTTTTGATATGGGAACTTGACCAGTATTCCAACTTTCCAGCCCAGGGGCTCATCTTCAGGAAAACCTGTAATGACAGGTTCCTGGGCAACTGGTTCTATCTGGTTATTATCTGTTTCCAACCAGATTTCTTTTATTTTATTAATATCAATTTTTTCACGGTTAAGGTCAGTTAGATAAAGCTGATATGCTGTATGGCTTTGATCTCCATATATTACTGAATATACTATGTAATATTTTATAGCAGATATCTTTTCAAGATCCAACCTTACATCGTTTTCTGTTGTTGATATTGTTGAGGGTTTAGGCAGGGGTAAGTTGATGTCGGCTGCTGCCAGAACACGGTTATCATAATTATATATTATAATTTCTTTTGAGAATGATCTGCTGAAAATCATGATCAGGCTGCCGGTAATAAGAAAAAATAAAAAAACAAGCAGTAATAATTTGTTTTGTTTCATTTTAAGTACCTCCCTGCATAATAATTATTATCTAGTATAATTAAATACACACAGACAAAGATTTACACGATGGCTTAAATGTCTGCTTCATTTATTTTGTATAATATATGAACAAAAGTAAAAGTTTGTTATGAAAAAGTCTTAATCTATAATAAAGTATGTGAAAGAAATGATAATTATGTCAGGATGATTTTGAATTTATAAATATAGTTGATAGTTAAAAATAAAGGAGAGATAAGATGGGTAAATTATTTAAACTTATGGGCTTAATAATAATATTATTAATATTAGCTACTGTATTACAGGCTACTAATCCAACAGAGGAACAATTTGTAGACTGGGCATATAGCCGTTCCAAAGAAAATGCAGATACTGAGTTGGAAAAAATACTGGGAACTGTTGTGGGAAAACCGGTATTAATGATGGCTACTACCCGGGACGATTACTATGTTTATAGTATATTTACCGTTGATAAAGCTGAAAAAGAAGCTAAATTTGTTGGAATTTTTAATAATATCTTCTTTAAAATAAAATAATAAACAGGAAGTAATATAGATTTTAATTATATAAGGAGAAGGATATGACGCAATCAATCTCGTTTTTATTTGGTTCTGGTGCTTCCCTGGCTGCAGAAATACCTTCAACAGAAGATATTACAAAAAAAATAATGTCAGGACAGTCTTATTATGCTTCTACATGCAACAGGTATATACCAGTTTCAGCCAGTACTAAAGAGGATAAAAGGGTAGTAAGAACTGTTCAGTTTTTAAAATTAATAGCTGAATTAGTCACCCCTTATTTAAATAAAGAAAAATGTAATTATGAAGATTTATTCTATGTTATAAAACAAATTTTAGGCGGTGCATATAATAGAGTTAATCCTGTTGTGATGCCTTTTTTAAATCAGGTAAAAGAAAAAATAGCATTCGAAGAATGGACTCTTTATGAGTATTTTGATAATGCAAGAAAATATATAATTGATACAATTTATTATTTGTTATCCCGGAAGACAGCTGAAATAAATTATTTAAAATTTATTGGTGATATTGTCCGCAACGAGGGGATAAAGCGGGTCGATATATTTACTTTAAATCATGACATCATAATTGAAAAATATTTAACCATGCATGATATAGATTACTGTGATGGTTTTCAGCAAATCCCAGTAGCTTTTAAAAATAACCTGGCAAATAATAACAATTATAATAAAAATAAGCTTCAGCATAATAAGATAAGAAAATGGGAGCCTCATTTATTTATAGAAACCAGTGCAGATATTAGGTTGCTAAAACTTCATGGTTCGATTAACTGGTATAAGATACCTGATAAAAATTCGTGCCGTGGTTATATATATGGTAGTTGCAGCTTTGAAAATACTATGCAATATATTTCCTTAAGGCCGTTATTATTGATAGGCAAATATAATAAGGTTAATGAATATAATAGTAATATATATGTAGATTTACATTATTACTTTTATCGCCTGTTAAAAATGATTAACACTATTATTATTTCAGGATATAGTTTTGGTGATACCGGTATTAATTCATGGCTTATTGACTGGATGGACTCCAGACGGGATCATAGTATTGTTTTAATAACACCCAGAGTAAAAAAATGTATTAACCAGGCAGGCCATGATATTAAAAAGCAGCTGCTGCAGTGGCAAAAAAAAGAAAGATTACGGACTATAGCAATACCGCTGGAAAAACTGGACTGGTCTAAACATGCGGATTTTATCTTAAAGTAAACATAAGGGGGAGATTTTATGAAGAGCTTAACATTAATTTTATTACAGGAAAAATTTGCTGTCTGTCGTCAGGATAATAAACTTCCGATTCCTATGTGGGTTCTAAAAAGCAGAGACTTTTATTCAATTACCAGGACACATGATGAGATGTCTATAGTATGTATACAGGCATCTCTGCCAGCAGGAGTTGAAGCAGAAGAGGACTGGAGAACTTTTAAAGTCGAGGGGCCTCTGGATTTTTCTATGACAGGTGTTATTTCTTCTCTTACTGACCCTCTTGCAAAAAATGAAATAAGTGTTTTTGTCATTTCCACCTATGAGACTGATTATATCATGGTTAAAGAAGAAGATATAGAAAAGGCTGTTCAAATTTTAGAAGAATACTGTACTGTTAAGAGAACTTAATTAAGTGTTTTTCAATTTGCAAAAACTTAAATTAAACTTTGCGGTTTTCTGGACAGGCAAATAGACTGGATAATACAGGTTGAATGGATAATACAAATAGGCTGGATAATCATGTTTAATCCAAACTAATATGGTAATAATAAAATGAGGTGAGATTCGTGGAATCCAGGCGAATTTTTATAAGTAAGAGTGAAGAAGATACATTAGATTTTGCAGAAAAAATGGGTAAATTAATAGACACCAGCATAATTATCTTGCTCTCCGGTGAACTGGGAGCAGGTAAGACTTTATTTGCCAGAGGTTTATGCAGTGGTTTAGGTATTGCTGAAGATGTTTCCAGCCCTACTTATACTTTGATTAATGAGTATGAGGGAGGAGATTTGCCTGTTTTTCACATGGATTTATATAGAATAGACACTGAGGAAGAACTGTATAATCTAGGTTTTGAAGAATATATTGACCGTAATGGCCTTATAATAATAGAATGGCCTGATCTGGCTTATGATATGCTTCCTCATGATTTTATTTATGTTAAAATATTAAAAAAAGCTGATAAGCAGAGGAAGATAATTCTACAGGCAGAAGGTGAAACAGGAATGAAATTGCTAGAAAGGTTAGATCAAGATGTTAGTATTGGGAGTTGACACCAGCAGTGAAGTTGGAGCTGTTGGTCTTGTTGATGAAAAGGGAGTACTTGGTGAAATAAATATAAGACTTTACCGGCGGCATAGTGAGGAATTATTATCAAACATAGATCACCTGCTGCAACAGACAGACTATAAGGTTGAGGATATAGAAGGGATAAGTGTTACCAATGGTCCTGGTTCTTTCACAGGGTTAAGAATTGCATTAAGTACTGTTAAGATTTTTGCTCAGGCACTTAAGATACCGGTAATGGGTGTTTCTACTTTAGATATGCTTTCCTATAATATGACCGGTATTAATAGCAGCTGGTTGGTTCCGGTAATGGATGCACGTCGGCAGAGAGTATATACATCTTTATATACAGAATGGAATGAAGATATTCGCAGTGTCAAGGTCTGGGATGATACTGCTCTATCTCTGGATGTTTTAATTCAGAAATTAAAAGAAGAATGTGGAGAAGATAAAATATATATATTTGGTGATGGAGTAAACAAATATAGAAATAAATTTAAAGAAACAGGCTTAAATATAAGATTATTATCTAATTATTATCATATTCCTCGGGGAAGTATTCTGGCAGAACTGGGAAGATTTTATCTGGAAAAGGGTTTGTCTGATAATTATATGAAACTACTTCCTAACTACTTAAAAAAACCACAGGCTGAAATAAACTGGTTAAAAAAACATAAAGATGGGTGATATAATATGGATTTAATTATAAAGCCCATGTCTGTTTCACAGCTGCATCAAATTCTTGAAATTGAAAAAAAATCTTTTCCAGCACCCTGGTCTAAACGTTCATTTCATAGAGAATTAGAGGAAAACCCCTATGCCGTTTATTTACAGGCTGAAATTAATGATAAAATAATAGCTTATGTTGGAGGCTGGATTATTCTTGATGAATTACATATTACTAATCTGGCTGTTATTCCTGAATATCGAAGACATGGTATAGCCAGAAAACTGATAAATGCTCTTATTGCTAAGTCTAAAGATAAAGGGGCAGTTAGAGCTACACTGGAAGTGAGGGTATCAAATACTCCAGCAATTAATCTATATAAAAAAAATGGTTTTATATCTGCAGGATGTAGACCCAATTATTATACCGATAACAATGAAGATGCACTGATTATGTGGAAGGAGATATGTGATGGTTGATAAAGACGATATAATAATACTGGCAGTAGAGACATCATGTGATGAAACTGCTGCAGCAGTAGTTAAAAATGGACTGGATGTATTATCTAATGTAGTAGCTTCCCAGATTGACTGGCACCGAAAATATGGAGGGGTTGTACCTGAAATTGCCTCCCGTAAACATCTGGAATTTATTAATCCAGTAATTGAAGAAGCTTTAAGAGAAGCTGAAATAGATTTTGCTGATATTGATGCAGTAGCTGCTACTTACGGCCCTGGACTTGTAGGAGGCCTGCTGGTAGGGTTATCAGCTGCTAAAGCTCTTGCCTATGTCCTGAGAAAACCTTTTATCGGGATTAACCATATCGCCGGTCATATCTATGCCAATTTTATTTCGAATAAAAAAATCGAACCACCTGTTGTCTGTCTAACTATTTCTGGAGGACATACTGATTTATTATATTTTGAAGAATTAGGTAGTTATCAGATTCTGGGCCGTACTCAGGATGATGCGGCTGGAGAGGCTTTTGATAAAGTAGCACGTGTACTGAAAATAGGATATCCTGGAGGCCAGGCTATTGAAAAATTAAGCAAAGAAGGTAATCCACAGGCGGTTAATTTTCCCCGCCCTTTTATAAATGATGATGGCTATGATTTTAGCTTTAGTGGCCTGAAGACGGCAGTAATTAATTATCTTCATAATAAGGAACAAAAAGGTGAAGATATTAACAAGGCAGATGTAGCAGCAAGTTTTCAACAGGCAGTAATTGATATTATGACTGCTAAAATAATACAGGCAGTAGAGAATAATCCTGTCAATAGTGTTATATTATCAGGAGGAGTAGCTGCTAACAAAACTCTACGAAGTCAATTAAAAGATAAACTGCAGAAAAAAGGCCTACCGCTTTATACTCCCTCGCTTAAGCTGTGTACTGATAATGCGGCTATGATTGGTTCTGTAGCCTATTTCCAGTATCAGAAAGGCAATTTTTCTCCACTAACACTTAATGCTAAAGCAAATCTTAAATTGAAATAGGTGTAAAAATGGATAGTAAAATAAAATACATGTTACTAAAAACTGTTCAGGACAAAAATATCTTACCTATAACTTCAGTCTGTAATATGAATTGTCAATTCTGCAGCCACCTTTTTAATCCGCCTGAAGTTGAAGTGTTTAGTTTTGGACATTTAAAAATAGGCTTAATTAAAGAATTGTTGGATTATGTTTCACCAGATACTCCTATAGTTATAGGTGAATCCGCTACCAAAATAATTGAGGGTGATCCATTTACACATCCTCAATTTATACAAATATTAAAAATAATTAGAAGCAGATTTCCAGAAAAGATAATTAAGATAACTACCAATGGCAGTTATCTTACTGAAGAAATTATTAGTTTTTTAGAAAAGATTGAACCAGTTAGATTAAATATATCCTTAAATTGTGCCAGCCCTGAAGAAAGGGTTTTTTTAATGGGAGATAAAAAATCGGAGATTGTTTTTGCAGGGCTCAAACTTCTTGATGAAAGCAGTATTATTTTTAGTGGAAGTCTGGTGGCTGTGCCTCACCTTATCGGTTGGGATAGTATAGAACAGACAATAAAACTACTGGCTGACTATCATCCTGATTCTATTCGAGTTTTTATGCCAGGATTCAGTAAATATGCATCAGAAAAATTAAAATTTGATATAGTAGATATGTATAGTAGATTAAAAAAGCTAACATCCAGGTTAAATACGGAATTATCTTTGCCTATAATTTTAGAGCCGCCTGAATTAGAAAATACGGCCTGTCTTATTAATAATATTATCAAGAAATCTCCTACCGCTGAAGCCGGATTGACTAAAGGTGATATTATAGTTGCAGTTAATGGAAATAAAATAAACTCCCGGGTTGAAGGATTTAATAAGGTGCTGACAGCAGAAAATCCAGAATTATTAATACGAAGAAAAGTTCAATTTCGGCAAAAATCGAAGGCAATTCGTGCAGAGACTGAACGAAAACAGCAGGTAATGAAAGATGATTTACAGAATGTGAAAGAGCATAAAATCAAGCTGCAGAAAGCAAAAGGGGAAAAACCAGGTTTTATAGTAGATTATGACCTGGATAGGCAGTCAATGGATACACTTCGATCCATTATCTTAAAAAACAACCAGTATAAAATAGGAGTAATTACTTCGAGACTGGCAGAAGATATGATCAAAGATGTAATTGAAAATATACAAAGAGACCTAGATTATAATATAAATATAGATGTTTTTGCTGTAAAAAATAATTTATTTGGTGGTTCAATTATGGCAGCTGGTCTATTAGTAGTAGATGATATTATAAATAAAATGAAAAAATTACATAAAAAATATGATTTAATTATTCTGCCGCGAATAATATTTGATATTTTTGGAAATGATTTAACTGGAAACAATTATAAAAAAATAGAAAAAAAGTTAAACTTAAATGTTCATTTAGTATAAAAGTATGTTATATGAAGAACGAGAGAGATAATATTATATAATAATAAATAAATGAACTATATCATGAATAATAAAGATAAATAAGACTTGATTTTGAAATCAGACTTGGATATTATATTAACTGTGGTTATTAGCACTCGTTTGAGTTGAGTGCTAACAAAATAAATATTAAATTCTAGAAGGGGGTTACATAATGAAGATTAAACCTTTAAACAACAAAGTTGCTGTTAAATTTGTTGAAAAAGAAGAAGAGAAGACTGAAAGTGGAATAGTCCTTCCAGATACTGCCAAGAAGGATGAAAAACCACAGCAGGGAGAGATTGTGGCTGTAGGAGATGACTGCTGCAATGATGATGGAGAACCTGTAATAAATGTTGGAGATTTAGTAGTTTTTGATAAATATGCTGGTACAAAAGTTGAACTTGAAGGCGTAGATTATGTGATAATCAGCCTTGATGATGTTTTAGCGGTAATTGAATAGTAAACAATCTTAAGGAGGGATAAATTATGGCAAAAGAATTAAAATTTGGCGAAGAAGCTCGCCGTGCTCTGGAAAGTGGTGTTGATACTTTAGCTAATGCGGTTAAAGTAACATTAGGCCCTAAAGGACGTAATGTAGTATTGGAAAAAAGTTTCGGTGCACCTACTATCACAAATGATGGTGTTAGTATTGCCCGTGAAATAGAACTTAAAGATCATTATGAAAATATGGGTGCACAAACAGTTAAGGAGGTTGCAACCAAGACTAATGATGTAGCTGGTGATGGTACAACTACAGCTACTGTTTTAGCTCAGGCTATTTTTAAAGAAGGCTTGAAAAATGTAGCAGCTGGTGCTAACCCAATGATACTTAAAAGAGGTATTGAAAAAGCAGTCAGTAGACTTGTTGATGAAATTTCTTCACTAAGTCAACCTGTTGAGGGAAAAAGTGCTGTATCTCAGGTAGCAGCTATATCTGCTGGAAATGACGAAGAAATAGGAAATCTGATAGCTGAAGCTATGGAAAAAGTTGGTCAGGACGGCGTAATTTCTGTTGAAGAATCTAAAAGTATGGGCACTTCCTTAGAAGTTGTAGAAGGTATGCAGTTTGACCGCGGCTATCTTTCCCCATATATGGTAACAGATACAGATACTATGGAAGCTTCATTAGAAGATCCATATCTGCTGATTACTGATAAAAAGATTTCTAATATTCAGGAAATCTTACCTTTATTAGAAAAAGTGGCTCAGTCCGGTAAAGCCCTGATGATAATTGCTGAAGATGTTGAAGGTGAAGCTCTAGCTACACTGGTAGTTAATAAGATTCGCGGTACATTCAACTGTGTAGCAGTTAAGGCACCTGGATTTGGCGACCGTCGCAAAGCTATGTTAGAAGATATAGCAAAACTAACAGGCGGCCAGTTAATTACTGAGGATCTTGGTCTGAAACTGGAAAATGCCGATATTAGTATGCTCGGCCAGGCACATAAAGTTAACATTACTAAAGAAGATACTACTATTGTTGAAGGTTATGGAGATAAAGAGGAAATCCAGGCTAGAATTAAACAGATTAGAAAACAAATTGAGAGTACTACTTCTGATTTTGATAGAGAAAAATTACAGGAAAGACTGGCTAAGTTAGCCGGTGGAGTTGCTGTTATTCAGGTAGGTGCTGCCACCGAAACAGAACTTAAAGAGAAAAAACATCGTATAGAAGATGCTTTATCAGCTACTAGAGCTGCTGTAGAGGAGGGCTTAGTTTCTGGTGGAGGTACTACTTTACTTGATGCTATACCTGCACTTGATGAACTCAACCTTGAAGGTGATGAAGATACAGGTGTGGATATCGTTAGAAAGGCTCTTGAAGCTCCTGTGCGTTTAATTGCTGATAATGCCGGTTATGAAGGATCGGTAATTGTTGAAAGAATTAAAGAAAAAGAAGACGGTGTAGGTTTTGATGCCTATATTGGTGAATATGTAAATATGATAGAAGCCGGAATCGTTGATCCTGCTAAAGTTACGAGATCAGCACTTCAAAATGCTGCCAGTGCTGCAGCTATGCTGCTTACTACTGAATGTCTTGTAGCAGACAAAGATGATGATGATGACAATGCAGGCGGCGGCGGTGCCCCAGGCGGTATGCCAGGCGGTATGGGCGGAATGCCCGGCGGCATGGGCGGTATGATGTAACCACCCGTTAAAACGCCAATTGCAGACAATTGTACAGATAGGACAGTTGGCTGCAGAATATTATAATAAATTTAACTTGAGTTATTATATTAAGAAAAAGATTTGAAAAATAAGGCTGTTAACCGATATATGTTGGTTAACAGCTTTTTTGTATTCATATAACTATAGAATTAAAATAAAAGATTATTATTGTTTTAGAAGGTATTTTTTTATATTTGTTGAAATTGTAAAAAAATAACTTTAAAATAAGGAGGGTATTTAGTCTATGAAAAATCAAAACTTACTGGAAGAAATAAGACAATTAGTTTCAATTCTGAAAAATAAAGATTTATCAAATTTAAATGCTGTTATTGGTGTTGATGGTTTTGTTGATGAAATTATACATGTTGTTGATACCCGGGAGAATGTGGAGGACTATACAAGGCTAAAAACTATTAGTGACTTTGGTGAAAGGCTCTTAAAAGCAGCTGGTTTAAGTGCAAATATCGAATTGGTTCCAATAAAGGTCAAACTTGGTGGTAATGGGCCTATATTGGCTAATGCCTTGGTAGAATATGATAACAATGTTTCATATATAGGGGCACTGGGCAAGTCAGATATTCATCCAGTTTTTAAGGATATGGCAGAAAGGTGTCAAAATGTAATATCCGTTGCAGATCCAGGTCACACAGATGCTGTTGAGTTTGAAGATGGTAAGCTTATGCTGGGAAAACATGAAACACTAAAAGATATAAATTGGGAAAATATAAAGAAAGAAATAGATATCAATCAATTAGCTAAGCTTCTGGATAATACAGATTTGCTTGGATTAGAAAACTGGACTATGGTTCCCTATATGAATGGTATCTGGAAAGGTATGATAAGTGAGGTATTCCCTTTATTAAAAAAAGATAAAAAAAGAATAGCTTTTTTTGATCTGGCTGATCCTGAAAAAAGGACAGATGAGTCTATATCTGAGGCCCTGAAAATTCTTGAAGAGTTTAGTCCTCAATTTCAGGTAATTTTAGGATTAAACAAAAAAGAAGCCGTGGAAATAGCTGAAGTCCTGGATCTGGAGATAGCAACCCGGGAAAATGATATAGACCTGCAAGACCTAACTACAAAGATTGCTAATGAACTGGATATTTACTGTCTGGTAGTACATCCGGTTGATAGAGCCAGTGCCTATTGTGAAGGAAAGTATTATCAAACTGTTGGACCCTATACGCCAGAGCCGCAATTAACTACTGGTGCAGGGGACAATTTTAATGCTGGCTTTTGTCTGGCTCAGGTGCTGGAATTGCCTGTTCAGTTATCATTAGTGTTGGGAGTTTTTAGCTCAGGTTTTTATGTAAGAGAAGCAAAAAGCCCTACTAAAAAAGATATAGTAGACTTTTTAAATACATGGAGTAATAAATAAAGTTGTTAATTCTAGACAAAATACTTTCTAGTTGATATAATAATTAGCAAATATTTATACATAAATATTTATAAATGAAATTTCTGCATAATAGATTAAATTTCATAATTAATAAGAATAATATTAATTATGGAATTTTCTTATATAAAATATATAATGGGGGTATAAAAATGCATGATAAATTGTTTACACCAGGGCCTACTGAAGTAAGAGCTGAGCTGCTGAATGAACTGGCTAAACCACAGGTTCATCACCGTACAGAAGAATTTAGTAAATTATATGATGATATTCAGGAAAACTTACAGAAATTGCTTTTTACAGAAAATCGAATATTTTTGTTTACGTCATCTTCTACAGGTGCAATGGAAGCAGCAGTCAGAAATGCTGTACAGAAACGTATTTTATTTCTGGTAAATGGTGCTTTCAGTAATCGCTGGTATAATATTGCTGTTGAGAATGGAGTACCCTGTGATAAGGTGGAGATAGAATGGGGTAAACCTGTTAAACCGGAAATTGTTGATAAAAAACTTGCCACTAATAAATATGATGCTGTATCTGTAGTTTTTAATGAAACTTCAACCGGTATGATGAATCCTGTTCAGGAAATTGGGGAAGTAGTTAAAAGATATGATGATGTTTTATTATTGATTGACTCTGTTTCAGGAATGGCAGGTACAGAGATACGTGTAGATGACTGGGGTATCGATATGTGTCTGGCAGGGCTGCAGAAAGCATTTGGTCTGCCGTCTGGTTTGGCTGTAGCCTCTATTAGTGATAAACTATTGGAAAGAGCAGAAAAAGTAGAAAATAAAGGTTATTATTTTAATCTTTTAATTATGAATAAATACCATAAACGCAGTCAAACTTTATCAACTCCAGCAATTCCACAATTAAATTCACTTCGTAAACAATTAGAAGACATAGTGGATAATGAAGGAATAGAAAATAGGTTTGAGCGACACAAAGAAATGGCTAAATATGTTCAAAACTGGGCTCTAAAATATTTTGATATCTATCCAGAAAAGGGATACTGGTCAAATACAGTAACCTGTGTCAAAAACATAAGAGGAATATCAGTACCTGAACTTAATCAAAAATTAGTTGAAAAGTATAATATGCGTATTGCTAACGGTTATGGAGATATAAAAGGAAAGACGTTTAGAATTGGCCATATGGGTGACTGCAATCTGGCTGATATTAAAGGACTATTAGCTACTATTAATGACATACTTGGTTTGGAATAAAGATATATATAAACTTTGACTGTTATTTAACATATAGTTGCTTAATAATAAAAGTTGTTTTTTAATGTTGACCATGTTATAATCTTTTAAATAAAGAATTACGAATTAACTAATTAACTAAGGTGGTGTGAGCATGGAGGGTAAGATCAAAGTAGGAGTAATTGGTGCCACCGGAATGGTGGGGCAAAATTACGTAAGATTATTAGCTGACCATCCATGGTTTGAAGTAAGCCATGTGGCAGCTTCCCCTCGCTCAGCTGGTAAAACATATCAAAAAGCTGTAGAGGGTAGATGGTTGATGGCAGATTCAATACCAGAAGATGTGAAAGGTCTAGTAGTTGCTGATGCCGGCAAAATAGAGAGTGCTGTTGGTAAATGTAAAATTGTTTTCTCAGCTGTGAATATGGAAAAAGCTGATATTAGAAATTTAGAAATTGCCTATGCTGATAAGGGTTTTGCTGTAGTTTCTAACAATTCAGCACATAGACATACTGATAGTGTTCCTGTATTTGTACCTGAGGTTAATGGGGAACATGCCGAAATTATTCCAGTACAGCGTAAAGCATATGGTTGGGATAAAGGGCTGCTGGCTGTTAAACCAAACTGTAGTGTCCAAAGTTATGTTACTCCCATTTATGCTTTAAGAGAAAAAGGGTATCAGATAGAAAAAATGATAGTAACTACACTTCAGGGTTTGTCAGGTGCAGGTTATCCAGGGCCGTCATCACTGGATATGATAGATAATGTTGTTCCTTTTATTGGTGGTGAGGAGAAAAAATCTGAAGTAGAGCCGCAGAAAATTTTTGGTGATATCAGGGATGGTAAGTTTGTCTATGATGAATCTATTCAAATATCGGCTCATTGTAACCGTGTACCGGTAATAGATGGACACACAGCCTGTGTAAGCATAAAATTTGCTGGTGAAAAACCATCAAAAGAAGAAATTCTGGAGATTTGGGAAAACTTCAGTGCCAGGCCTCAGGAGCTTAAACTACCAATGGCTCCTAAAAACCCTATTATTTATAGATTAGAAAATGACAGGCCGCAGCCCAAAAAAGATAGAGATACAGACAAAGGCATGGCGGTTACAGTCGGCCGTTTAAGAGAAGGCAATGTCTTTGATTATAGATTTGTAGGATTATCACACAATACTGTAAGAGGTGCTGCTGGAGGAGCAATTCTGATTGCTGAATTGCTAAATGCAGAAGGTTATATAAAGTAGAATTAGGTATAAATATTAATACAATGATTAGATTCCCCGGGTGAAGGACTATCTTTATCCGGGGTTTTATGGACTTGACAAATTATTCTATAATCATATATACTTTAATCAACTGAAGTGTTAAAATGAAAAGTTATTACCATCATTAAAATTTGTCTGTTGGCAAAAGATTTAATATCATATATTAAAGGAAGGGGATTTTGTATGCAGCATCAGGAACAAATACTGGTTTTAGATTTTGGTGGACAGTATAGTCAGTTAATTGCACGTAGAGTGAGAGAGGCTAATGTTTTTTCTGCAATTTTACCATATAATACAGGTATTGATAAAATTAAAAAATTAAATCCTGATGGTATTATTTTTTCCGGGGGACCTAAAAGTGTGACTGTGGAAGATGCACCGGTAATAAATGAAGATATATTTGAACTGGGTGTTCCCATATTAGGTATATGTTATGGTATGCAGTTAATGGCCAAGTTATTATCAGGGGGAGTAGTGGAAAAAGCTGAATATGGAGAATATGGTAAAGCTCGCATAAATATAATTGATAGTGAAGGGATTTTTGATGATATTGAGGACAGTCAGGTATGGATGAGTCATGGAGATCATGTTAAACATGTGCCTGATGGTTTTACAATATCAGCCAGAACAGAAAGTACTCCTGTGGCAGCTGTGAGTAATCATTACAAGGGTTTTTATGGAGTTCAGTTTCATCCAGAAGTAGTACATACATTTCAGGGTAAAAATATCTTAAGAAACTTTTTATTTAAAGTATGTGGTGTTGAGGGCAGCTGGAATATGGCTGATTTTATTAATGAAGAGATAGAAGCCATAAGAGAAAAGGTCGGCTCTGGTAAAGTAATATCAGGGCTGTCCGGTGGTGTAGATTCTGCTGTGGCATCAGCTCTTGTACATAAAGCTATTGGTGACCAACTTACCTGTATTTTTGTTGATCATGGACTTTTGCGAAAAGGTGAAGCTGAGGAAGTAAAACGCACCTTTGCTGATGAGTTCAATATACCACTGGTATATGTAGATGCCCGGGATAGATTTTTGAGTAAACTTGAAGGTGTAACTGAACCAGAAAAGAAAAGAAAGATTATTGGAGAGGAATTTATAAGAGTCTTTGAAGAAGAAGCTGATAAGATAGGAGATGCCCGTTATCTTGTTCAGGGGACTCTTTATTCTGATGTAATAGAAAGCGGAAGTGATACTGCTGCTACTATTAAGAGTCACCATAATGTCGGTGGACTTCCTGAAGATATGGAATTTAAGTTAATAGAGCCATTAAGAGAATTATTCAAAGATGAAGCCAGAAAAATTGGAGAAGTGCTGGGTCTACCTGAGGATATTGTCTGGCGTCAGCCTTTCCCTGGACCTGGACTTGCTATCAGAATTATAGGGACTATAACTGAAGATAAGCTCAAAGTTTTAAGAGAAGCTGATGCAGTAATAAGAGAAGAGATCAAAGAAGCTGGAATGAATAAGGAAATCTGGCAGTCTTTTGCAGTACTGCCTGACATACGGAGTGTTGGTGTCATGGGAGATGAGCGAACCTATGGCCACCCAATTGTATTCAGAGCAGTAACCAGTGATGATGCTATGACTGCTGATTGGGCTCGACTGCCCTATGAGCTTTTAGAGCGAGTTTCCAACAGAATAGTAAATGAAGTAGAGACCATCAACAGAGTAGTATATGATATAACCTCAAAACCACCAGGAACTATCGAATGGGAGTAGATAGTTACTGAAAATATTAAGAGAAGTTTATTAGATTTGCTAAAGAAAAACTCCAGGTTAAGATAGAAATATATTATGAGGAACAGTTTAGTGAAAGAAATATATCCGGAGGAGGACTGGAAATGAGTAGAAATATCCGGGGCGAATTTACTGATCGGTTTTTTGAAGCTATATTACATTTGAAAAATAAGGAAGAATGTTACAGCTTTTTTGAAGATATTGCTACAGTAGCTGAGATCAAAGCACTGGGACAGAGATTAGAAGTAGCAAGAATGCTCCGGCAAGGTGCTACCTATGATGAAATAGCAGATAAAACTGGTGTCAGTACAGCGACTATCAGTAGGGTAAAAAAATGCCTGTATTATGGAGCAGATGGTTACAACCGAGTACTGGATAGAATGGACTAGCTATCCTTTTTATGCCACTGCCAGCCGGCGGCACCCATACTCAGGGTGCCGTTATTCTTATATATTGTTGAAAAATAAAACATTTGACATTTATAAGGAGTAATGTTATTATAAAAGAACAATGTTCATTTAGATGTTTTAAAGTATTAATTTAAAGAGGGATGTAAAATGCAATATCAAAAAGAAGAGGTAAGAAAAGCAATATTGAAGGCTGCCAGAAGTGAATTTATAAAACATGGTTTTCAAAAAGCTTCTATCAGGCAAATTGCTGAAAAGGCAGATGTTCTTTCCAGTAATATATATAATTACTTTGATGGTAAGGATGATATATTTGGAGAAATAATAAGACCTGCAATAAGAGAAATTGAAAAATTTAAAAAATTTATGATTGAATGGGAATTTAGCAGGCCAAGGGATGAGCACGGAAACCTTAAACAACATCAGGAAGTTATGTTACAAACTGTTAAAACCGTTGATAGGTTTAGAGATTTATTTAATCTATTATTTTTTAAAGCCCATGGTTCTTCTTTAGAAGATAGTATGGATAATCTGGTGAATTGGTTTACAAAAAATATGTATAATACCTTTAGTTATGGTACTAATAATATGCTTAATAAATTTTATATACATTATATTAATTCTATAATATTTGGTTTTATTAAGGAAATTTTAAGACATGATATAAAAGGAGAAAAGATGGAACAGGCAGCTGTTGATATGATGACTTTTATCTATAGTGGGCATGAAGGTTTAGTGGAATGGAAAAAATCTCAGAAACAAAAGTAAAAATTTTACCTAAAAAGTGAACAGTGTTAGTATTTGCTTTAGTTTATTGAATCCAGGGTAATAAAATATGTTTCTTTTATGAACAAAAATGAACAATGTTTCTTTTTAAGCTGAGCAAACTCTTAAAAATAAATTCATATTGAGTTTCTTTAAAAATTACAATAGGAGGTTTTATTTATGAGAAAAGGTTTAGTTGTTTTCACGGGGTTATTGTTAATATTGGTGGCTTTAAGTGGTTTTGCAGGTGCGAATGAAATGACCGGAAAAGAGGTCATGTTAAAAGTTGACAATCGTGATGATGGTGATACCGGTAAATATAAACTAAAAATGACGCTAATTAATAAAGCAGATGATGAAAGGATTAGAAATCTTGTTTCTTATAGAAAAGATTATGGAGAAGAAACTAAGACTATAATGTTTTTTAAAAGTCCGGCTGATGTTAAAGGGACTGGATATTTGAGCTGGGAGTTTGATGATCCAGCTAAAGATGACAGAAGATGGTTATATATGCCTGCCTTAAGAAAGATAAGAATAATAACCGGAAGTTCAGATGGAGATTACTTTATGGGTACTGATTTTACTTATGATGATATGGGAGAAAGAAGTGTAGATGAAGATAATCATACTTTATTAAGAGAGGAAAAACTGAAGGAAAACAAATGCTGGGTAATAAAGTCAGTACCAAAAGAAGAAAGTGAATATACAAAAAAGATAGTCTGGGTTAGACAGGATATATGCATGATTGTAAAGGTAGAATATTATAATCAATATGGCCTGTTAAAAATTCTTAAGGCAGAGGATATAGAAGAAACTGATAGTATCTGGACAGAAAAAAAGATGGTCATGGAAAATATACAAAAAGAACATAAAACAATACTAGAGTTTTCGGAAATTGAGTATAATCTTTCATTGGATGATAACATATTTAGAAAAACTACTCTGAAAAGAGGTATTAGATAGAGAACTATAATTTACTAACTGAAAGGGTGATGATAAATGCAAAAAATATCCTTATGTCTTGCTTTGATGCTAATTTTACTGGGGAACACTGTTGTTTTTGCAGAAGATTTGAGTATAGATGGTTCACTGGAAAACTATTATTCTGTAAAAATCAATGATAGTAATGAATTAATAGGAGGGAGTGCAAAACTACAATTAGATTTTGGTAAGAGTGTAGATGATATAGATTTTTTTGCTTCAATACTTGCAGAAAATAATCAGATTATAAAAAGCAAAGATGAAATTAAAATAAATGAAGCCTACCTGGAATATATTGCTCCAGATTGGGATATTAGAGTAGGGCGTCAATTTTACAGCTGGGGTAAAGCAGATGGAATTCAAATAACTGATATATTGTGTCCGGCTGATAATAGGGAATTCAGTAGTGATTTTACTGAATCAAGAATCGCTGTAGATTCTGTAAAATATAGATATTTGCTTCCATCAGCAGACCTGGAATTGATATGGATACCTTTTTTCCAGGAGGCTAAAAATCCTGCCGCTGAGGATAATCCCTGGTTAATAAGACCGGAAATTCCTGAAGGATTAAATATTAATAAGACAAAAAAACCAGAAAAGACTTTAGCCAATAGTGAATTTGCCGGACGTTTATCGGGTTATATCAATGGTGTTGATTATTCACTGTCTGCAGCTTACTTATGGGATGACCAGCCTGTATATCATCTGGATGGGTTTGAACTTAAGCCTGAACATCACCGGCTTGGTTTTGTGGGATTAAATATGTCCAGACCGATGGGAGATTTTGTAGGTAGATTTGAAGGAGCTTATTTTCAGGGAAAATATTTTGAGGCAGAAAATAGCTCCGGCTTGTTAGAAAAAGATTATATTCATGCTATAGGTGGTTTTGACTGGTATCCAGCAAACAACTGGGTGTTAAGTTCACAGCTGGCTTATAAACATATTCTGGATTATGAAGGGATAATTAAAAATGATAAAGGACAGTATACAGCTACTTTTTCAGTTAGCAAAAGTTTTTTAAGAGAGACTCTTGAACTGGAGAACAACCTCTATTATAAATTTGCAGATAAGAGTGGATATAATAGTTTTTCTGCAGATTATGCAGTTACAGATAATTACCATCTCAAGGCTGGTTTTGATATATTTTGTGGAGATAAAGGTCTTATCGGAAACTATGATGATAATGATTCAATCTGGATTAAAAGCACGTATAGTTTTTAGACTATACGTGTTTGCCCGGGTTATGAATTTGCCCGGTTTTTCTGGTTGACCGGTTATTAGAGAAATGGGTATGTCAGTGAGAATTGGATATTTAGTAAAAAAGATAATAAGGAGGAGAACATGTTATATGTTAATAAATACAGATAAGATAAATAAATTTTTTAAAAAATATACTGAAAGATTAATCAAATATAGATATATAGTGTTAATAGTGTTTTTAACAGTTTTGATATTTGTTTCAATGGGGTTAACTAAACTGGAACAGGATTCATCACATGACAGCTGGTATTTTGAGGATGATCCCATAATCGTAATGGAGAATAGATTTGAAGAAACTTTTGGCAGTACTGATATGTGTGCTGTACATATCAAGGTTGATGATGTTTTTGAAAAGAAAAATTTAGAGAAAATAAAAGAACTCAGTAATGAACTGTCAAAAAAAGCACCACTTGTTGATAAGGTAATATCATTGACCAATTTTGATTATGTTTCTGGTTCAGATTATGGAATAAATGTGGGCAATCTTATTCCAGAACATATTCCTGCTGAGAAAGAAAGTTTAGAAAATTTAAGAAAAAAAGCTATGGCCAAACCGATGATTAAGAACAGGATGGTTTCTGCTGATAGTACCGAGACCTGGGTAATTGTACAGTTGAAAAAGATGCCCGAAGACTGGAGAACAGACTCCGATTATTTGAACTATATTCAGAAAAAAGGTGATGATTACAGTAGTTTATATAATGAATTTAATTTAGAAACTCCTGTTGCTCCTGATTATTTAATAGGTGGAATAGTTAATAAAATATCAAATCAGCAAAAATACCGGATACTCAATCCTAAAACAACTGGTTCACCAGTAATGACATATGATGAGCATCAATTTATAAATTCTGAAAGTCCAAGGTTATTGTTGATTGGTATAGTTGTTTCCATGATTTTATTGGCGGTTTTTCTTCGCTCTGTACGCGGTGTAATATTCCCTATATTTACTGTTGGAGGGGCAATGGTTATGACATTTGGACTACAGGGGCATCTACAGATAACACTCCAATCTGCGTTAATGGTAATTCCCCTAATTTTAGGTTTAGCTATTGCTGTCGGTTATTCTATACACATATTCAACTTTTATAAAAAACACCTACTAAAAACAGGCAAGAGAAAAGAATCGGTAATATATGCTCTTGAACAGACTGGCTGGCCGCTTTTATTTACATCTCTAACTACTATTTGTGCGTTAATGTCATTTCAGTTTATAGAGATTAGACCTTTACTCTGGTTAGGAAATACAGCCGCCATGATGGTTACATTTACTTATTTGCTGATAATGATTATCTATCCTATCTTTTTAAGTTTTGGTAAGGATATAAAAGCAAAAGAAAAAAAGATTTCTGCTACCGGTAGTTTTCTGGAAAATTTGTTGGTTTCTTTGAATGAATGGATATTTAACCATTCAAAGTCAATACTGATTGGGTTTGTAATCTTTACTATTGTCTGTATCACTGGTTTGCTTCAGGTAGAAGTAAATCTTAATGAAGAAGTAACAACAGGCAGAAAGGTACCCTTTGTAGACAGAATGTTTACTATAGCTGAATCTCAAATCGGTTCTTACTCCAGCTATGATATTGGCATAGAATTTAATAAAGATAATGCTGCCAAGAACCCGGCTAACCTGAAGAAATTGGAAAGACTTGTTGATGAGGTAGAAAAACTTCCATTAACAAAGAAAACAACATCTATTTTAAATAGCTTGAAAGATATAAACCAGGTATTAAATGAAGGAAAACCTGAATATTACAAAATTCCTGAAACAAGGCAGATGGTAGCACAATCACTTTTGCTATATGAAAACGCCGGTGGAGATAATGTAGACCAGTGGGTTGATTATAATTATAAAAAACTTCATGTTAGAGTTGAAGTAAGCGGGTCAGATGCTAGACAGTTAGTAGCAGAACATAAAAAGATTAAAAAATTAGGTAAACAAATCTTCCCTGATGCTGATGTTTTTGTCAGTGGATCACTGGCCAAAGTAAGTGATATGACATTAAAGATATCCTGGGGACAGATAGTATCATTTTTAATAGCCTTATTGATAATTGCCGTCTTAATGATGTTAGTGTTTGGCAGTGTAAAAATAGGACTGATTGGTTTGATACCTAATATTACACCCGCACTTGTTGTGGGAGCAATCATGGGATATTTTAAAATTCCTCTTGATTTTATAACTGCGACTATTATGCCCATGCTGATGGGATTAGCAGTTGATGACACAATACATTTTATTACACATAATAAGCAAGAATATAAAAAATATAATAATTATAATATGGCAGCATCTAATACCTTTAGAACAGTGGGGGAAGCTTTATTTATGACTTCAGCAGTTTTAGTATGTAACTTTTCAGTATTTACAACATCAATTTCTAATTTATATAGAAACTGTGGAATTCTTGTTTCAGCAGGTATTATCGCTGCATTGTTAGCAGATTATCTGGTAACTCCTGTATGTCTCAAATACTTTAAGGCATTTAGTAAAAAATAAGGATTATGCACTAAATTAAGCACTAATTTCATTAAAAAGAGGAATTTAAACCATATGGTTCATGGAGACCTGAAGATGCAAGAAAAAATCGCGAGGATATTAAGGAGCTTGCTCAGGAATTTGGTTTAATAGAGAATGTCAGTCAGCAATATAAAAAACAAATATAAAATAGCATTACTAAAAATAAAGATAGATATTTGAAACGATAAATAAAAATATAAATAT
>JBMCBT010000008.1:0-40928 GCA_048623215.1 Halothermotrichaceae bacterium | reverse complement strand
TGAAAGGAGGGTTTATCTTGGGTAGGTCTTTAAAGAAGGGCCCTTTTGTAGAAAAGAATTTAATTGAAAAAATAAGAGAAATGAATGAAAGTGGAGATAAAAGTGTTATAAAGACATGGTCCAGAAGTTCTACTGTTTTTCCAGAAATGGTAGGTCATACAATAGCTGTACATGATGGTAGAAAACATGTACCGGTATATATAACAGAAGATATGGTTGGGCACAAATTGGGAGAATTTGCGCCAACTCGTATGTTTAGAGGTCATGGAAGAGCAACAGAACGTTCTACTGCATTAAAATAAAAAATAAGGGGGGTTATTTATGGAGGCTAAAGCACATGCCAAATTTATTCGTATTTCCCCACGCAAAACAAGGCAGGTTATTGATTTAATTAGAGGGAAAGATGTTGGAGAAGCCGTTGGTATTTTAAAGAACACACCAAAAAAGGCTTCCCGTATTATAGAGAAAACTTTAAATTCTGCTATTGCAAACGCTGAAAATAACCATGAAATGTTTGTTGATGAATTATATGTAAAAGAAGCCTTTGTAAATGAAGGTCCGACTATGAAAAGATGGAAAGCACGGGCACAGGGTCAGGCTAGTCCCATTCGCAAAAGAACTAGTCATATTTCAATCATCTTAAGTGATGAAAAGAAGGAGGGATAGATTTTGGGTCAAAAGGTTAATCCACACGGCTTGCGTGTCGGTATAATAAAAGACTGGGACGCAAAATGGTATGCAGATAAAAAGGATTATTCTGATTTACTCCAGGAAGACCTGGAAGTCAGAAAATATATAAAAGGAAAAATGTATGAAGCTGGTATTTCACGAGTTATAATCGAGAGAGCAGCAAATCAGTTAAAAATTGATGTATATACAGCTCGTCCTGGTATGGTGATAGGACGAGGCGGTTCTGAAGTAGATGCTTTAAGAAAAGGTATAGAAAATATGACAGGCAAAAAAGTTCAAATTAATGTTGTCGAGGTAGAAAATCCTGATCTTGATGCACAACTTGTTGCAGAAAATATAGCTTCCCAATTATTAAGGCGTGTTTCATTTAGAAGAGCTATGAAACAGGCAATGAATCGCGCTATGCGTATGGGCGCTGAAGGTTTTAGAGTTCAGAGCAGCGGTCGTCTTGGTGGAGCAGAAATGGCCAGGAGAGAAGGCTATAATGAAGGTAGTGTACCACTTCATACTTTAAGAGCTGACATTGACTATGGATTTACAGAAGCAGATACAACCTATGGTAAAATAGGTGTGAAAGTTTGGATAAATAAAGGCGAAATTTTACCTGAAGTAGAAGATAATGAATAGAAAATAGAAAGGAGGCCTTTAGATGTTAGTACCTAAGAGAGTAAAACATCGTAAGCAGCATCGAGGTCGGATGAAAGGAAAGGCTATTCGAGGTACTGAAATTTCATTTGGTGAATATGGACTGCAGGCTTTAGAGCCAGCATGGATTACAAATAGACAATTAGAAGCAGCTCGTGTTGCCATATCAAGGTCTATTAAACGGGGAGGAAAAGTCTGGATTAAGATATTCCCTGATAAACCAATTACAGCAAAACCTGCCGAAACTAGAATGGGTAGTGGTAAAGGTGCACCTGAAAAATGGGTGGCAGTTGTTAAACCCGGTAGAATTATGTTTGAATTAGCAGGTGTTAATGAAGAGGTTGCACGTGAAGCTATGAGGCTTGCAGCTCACAAACTACCGATAAAGACTGGTTTTGTAGTAAGAGAAGATTTGGATGGTGATACCGATGAGGGCTGATGAATTAAGAGAAATGACCGAATTAGAATTAAATCAGAAATTAAGAGAAATTAAAGAAGAATTATTTAACCTCAGGTTTCAGCATGCTACCGCTCAATTAGATAATCCTATGCGGATTAAAGAGGTTAAAAGAGATATTGCCAGAATAAAGACTATTAAGCGCGAACGGGAATTAGGCATTAAAAGAGCATAGGAAGGAGGGTAACAATGGCTGAAAGGAACAAAAGAAAACAATTAGTCGGTGTTGTAGTTAGCGATAAAATGGATAAGACAGTAAGTGTTGCTGTTGAAAGAAGAACCCAGCATCCTCTATATAAAAGGGTTGTTAAAAAAACAAATACTTTTAAAGCACATGATGAAAATAATGAATGTAATGAAGGGGATAAGATTAGAGTAATGGAAACACGTCCCCTGAGCAAAACTAAGAGATGGCGGGTTGTAGATATTATAGAGAAAGCGAAGTAGTTTCCGTGATGAAAGGGGGATTTTTCGATGATTCAGTCTGAAAGCCGCTTAAAGGTTGCTGACAATACCGGTGCTAGAGAATTATTATGTGTAAAAGTACTCGGTGGATCTCGTAAGCGATATGCAAAGATTGGAGATATAATTGTAGCAAGCGTAAAAGAAGCAATACCAGGCGGTATGGTAAAAAAAGGCGAGGTTGTTAAGGCTGTAGTAGTTCGTACAAAAAAAGAACTGAAACGTAATGATGGTTCTTATATAAAATTTGATGAAAATGCTGCAGTTATTATTGATAAAGCTAATAATCCGCAGGGAACCCGTATATTTGGGCCTGTTGCAAGAGAATTAAGGAAGAAAAATTATATGAAAATAATCTCCTTGGCGCCTGAGGTTTTATAAAGGAGGGAGTCTTATGAGAAAAATAAAAAAAGGTGATACAGTAGAAGTAATATCCGGTAAAGATCGCGGGAAAAGAGGAAAAATTTTAAAGGTTGATCCAAAAAAAGCTCGTGTTGTTATTGAAGGAGTTAATATTATTCATCGTCATATGAAACCTACACAGGATATGCCGCAGGGTGGAATTATTGAAAATGAAGGTCCAATTCATATTTCAAATGCACAGTTGGTTTGTCCTGCCTGTGACGAGAAATCAAGAGTAGGTATTGAGGTGCTTGACAATGGTGACAAGGTTCGTGTTTGTAAAAAATGCGGTGAAGATATAGATAGATAGTCGGGAGAAAGGGGGTTATTTATAAATGCCTGTTTTAGCCAAACAGTTTAAAGAAGAGATAGTACCAAAACTTAAAGATAAGTTTGATTATAATAGTGTTATGGCTGTACCCAAAGTGGAAAAAGTTGTAGTTAATGTAGGCCTAGGTGATGCAAAAGAAGATCAAAAGTTACTTGACACAGTTGTTAATGAAGTTGCAGCTATTACTGGTCAAAAGCCTACAATAACCCGGGCTAAAAAATCAGTTGCTAACTTTAAAATACGTGAGGGAATGCCTATTGGTGTTAAAGTAACACTTCGCGGTGCAATAATGTGGGAATTTCTTTATAAATTAATTAATATTACTTTACCCCGAATACGAGACTTCAGGGGGGTTTCACCTACTTCATTTGATGGTAGGGGTAATTACAGTCTGGGCATTAGAGAGCATACAGTATTTCCTGAAATCAATATAGATGATGTTGATACTGTTCATGGTCTGGAAGTTACAATTGTTACTTCTGCTGAAACTGATGAAGAAGCATTTGAGCTTTTAAAATTAATGAGAATGCCTTTTAAAGAAAAATAAAATTTAAATTAAGGGGGTTTTATTTTAGTGGCTCGTAAAGCTTTAATAGAGAAAGCTAATAAAGAACCAAAGTATTCGACTAGAAAAGTCAATAGATGTAAACGTTGTGGAAGAGTACGCGGATATATCCGTAAATTTGATCTGTGCAGGATATGTTTTCGTGAGTTAGCTCATAAAGGTGAGTTACCCGGTGTTAAAAAAGCAAGCTGGTAAAATGGAAGGAGGTTGGAAAATTGAATATAACTGATCCCATTGCCGATATGCTAACCCGTATTCGCAATGCTAATAGTACTGATAAGGATATAGTTAATATACCTGCATCAAACTTAAAAATAAGCATTGCTGATTTGTTAAAAGAAGAAGGGTTTATTAAAGAATATAAAGTTGTAGATACCTATCCTCAGAATACACTTCGGCTCTACTTGAAATACGGTAAAAATGGTGAAAAAGTTATTTCAGGTTTAAAGCGGATAAGTAAACCAGGATTAAGAGTTTATGTTAATAAAGATGAAGTTCCTAAGGTGCTTGGAGGGCTGGGCATTGCAGTAATATCAACATCACATGGGTTGATGACTGATAAAAATGCCAGAAAAGAGGGTATTGGTGGAGAAGTACTTGCCTATGTCTGGTAAACTGGATGTAGGAAGTTGGATGAAAAAAAATAGGATATTACCGGTTAAATAAAAAAGTAATGAGCGTAAAAGATATAAGTAAATTTATGGAGTATGGAGGTGAAATGGTATGTCACGAATTGGTAAATTACCTGTAGATATTCCAGAAAAAGTTAATGTAAATATAGATGATAATAAAATTGTAGTTAAAGGTCCTAAAGGTGAGCTGTCAAAAGAACTTGATAGTAGGATTAAAATATCAGTTGAAGATGACCAGATTCTTGTAAAAAGATCTGGTGATGATCGTGAAAATAGAGCATTACACGGATTATCCCGCAGTATTATTGAAAGTATGGTTGTAGGGGTTACTGATGGTTTTGAGAAAAAACTTGAAATGGTTGGTGTTGGTTATAATGCCAAAAAGAAAGGTAATGACCTGGAACTTGAAGTTGGATATTCTCATCCTGTTACAATTGAAGCTGAAGGTGATATTCAATTTGAAGTGGAAAAAAACACTAACATAACTGTTAAAGGTATTGACAAACAGCAGGTTGGTGAGATGGCTGCAAAAATTCGTTCTGTTAGAAAACCTGAACCATATAAAGGTAAAGGTATAAAATATGCAGAGGAGCATATTAGACGAAAAGTCGGAAAAACAGGTTAATTGAAGGGAGTGAAAGGTATGGAGAAAAATACTAGAAGAAAAAAACGCCATTTAAGAATTCGAAATAAAGTTATTGGTACTCCAGAAAAGCCGAGAGTTAATGTATACCGTAGTTTGAGCAATATTTATGTTCAAATTATAGATGACCTGGCAGGCCATACCCTGGTATCTGCTTCTTCCCTTGATCCGGCTCTCAGAGATTCAATTGAGAATGGAAGTAATAAAGATTCCGCTAGACAGGTTGGAGCACTTGCTGCTGAGCGTGCTCAGGAAAAGGGAATTAAAGAGGTTGTATTTGATCGTTCTGGATATAAATATCACGGTAGAATTAAGGAACTGGCAGAGGCTTTAAGAGAAAATGGTTTAAACTTCTAAATAGAAGGAGGCGAATCGATGAAAATTATTGATGCGGATAAATTAGACCTAGAAGAACGCGTTGTAAATATTAACCGGGTTGCTAAAGTTGTAAAAGGTGGACGTAATTTTAGTTTTAGTGCATTAATCGTAGTTGGAGACGATAATGGCCATGTTGGTGCTGGAATTGGTAAAGCCAATGAGGTACCTGAGTCAATCCGTAAAGGTATTGATGCTGCTAAAAAGAACCTAATTGAAGTACCGCTTGTTGAAACAACAATTCCTCATCAGATAACCGGTCAATTTGGTGCAGGTTCTGTCTTATTAAAACCTGCTGCGCCTGGTACAGGTGTTATCGCTGGTGGACCGGTAAGAGCTGTTGTTGAACTGGCTGGTATTAGTGATATATTAACAAAATCTTTAGGTTCGACTAACCCTATTAATATGGTAAATGCTACTATTCAAGGTCTTAGTGAATTAAAGAAAGTTGAAGATGTAGCAAGATTAAGAGGTAAAACAGTAGAAGAAATACTAGAATAAATTAAGGAGGTGGGCTTATAATGGACTTACACGATCTTAAACCAGTAGAGGGTTCAAAAAAGAAACGCAAACGTGTCGGCCGTGGTATGGGATCTGGCAGAGGATATACCTCCGGTCGTGGTGCTAATGGACAGAATGCCCGTTCTGGTGGAGGGGTGAGACCTACTTTTGAAGGAGGTCAGACACCTTTGTTTAGGCGTCTTCCCAAACGTGGGTTTACGAATAAGTTTAAAAAGGAATTTAATGAAGTCAATGTCTACCAATTAAATAAATTTAATGAAAATGATGAAGTAACCCCTGAAACACTTCTTGACAAAGGAATTATTGATTATATTTCTAAATCAGGTGTGAAAATTCTCGGCAAAGGTAATGTCGAAAAAGCATTGGAGGTTAAGGCTAATGCATTTACAAAGTCAGCCAGAGAAAAAATTGAAGAGGCTGGCGGAAAGGCAGAGGTGATATAGAATGTTATCTGCTCTTGGGAATGCTTTTAAAATTAAAGAATTAAGAAAGAAAATATTATTTGTGCTGGCAATGATGGTAGTTTACCGTATAGGTGCTCACATTCCTGTTCCAGGTATTGATATTGGTATATTGCAGGAAATGCTATTTGGCGGGAAAGCCGAAAGTATATTTAGCTTTCTGGATTTGTTTGCCGGAAAAGCCCTTGGTAATGGTACAATTTTTGCTATGAGTATTACACCTTATATTACAGCATCAATTATCATGCAGCTGTTGACAGGTGTTATACCTGCACTGGAAGAACTGCAGAAACAGGGGCCTGAAGGAAAGAAAAAAATGACTCAGTATACAAGATATGGAACAATTGTGCTGGCTCTTATTCAGGCTGTTGGTATTACATCATTTGTTTCTGGAGCAATTATTAATCCAACATTTTTCAATAAAGTATTAATTGTAGTTAGTTTAACTGCAGGTACTGCATTTTTAATGTGGCTTGGTGAACAGATTACTGAAAAAGGAATTGGTAATGGTATATCTATTATCATCTTTACTTCCATTGTTTCAGGATTTCCAGGACAGCTCTGGCAGACCTGGACAAAATTTATGGGGGGAACTATTGCACCTCTGGAACTGATCATCTTTGCAGTTATGGCTGTTGTTATTATTGCTGGTATTATTTTCATTCAGCAGGGTGAAAGAAGGATACCTGTACAGTATTCAAAAAGAATTGTTGGAAGAAAAGTTTATGGTGGACGCAGCACACATATACCATTAAAGATTAATCAGGCTGGTGTTATTCCTGTAATTTTTGCATCAGCATTATTAATGTTTCCAACAGTAATTGGTACAGTTTTAGGGCAGGTATGGCCTTTTGCTGAAGAAATAGCATTATTTCTGGAGAGAGGGAGTACAGCTTATCTAATTCTTTATTCCTTATTTATATTCTTCTTCACTTATTTCTGGACTGCTTTTACTTTTGATCCAGAAAAAATTGCGGATAATATGAAAAAATATGGTGGGTTTATTCCCGGTATTAGACCTGGAAGGGCTACTGTGAATTATCTGGAAAAAGTTGTAGTTAGAGTGACTTTAGCAGGTGCACTATTTTTAACAATTATAGCCTTACTACCACATATGATAATGCCGATAACAGATGTGTCAATACAGTTTGGCGGAACATCTTTACTGATTATGACCGGTGTTGCTTTACAAACAATGCAGCAAATTGAATCTCATTTATTGATGAGACATTATGAAGGTTTTATGAAATAATTAGGGGGAGGACTATGAACCTTACGTTATTAGGACTGCCCGGTGCCGGAAAAGGTACTCAGGCGAAAAAAATAAGTAAAAAATATAATCTGCCGCATATTGCAACAGGTGATATTTTCCGCAGATTAATTGACCAAGGAACTCCTCTGGGAAAAAAAGCTCAGCAGTATATTGCTGCTGGGAATCTTGTGCCTGACAAAGATACAATTAAATTAGTAAAGAATGTTTTGCAAAAAACAGATATAGAATCAGGATTTGTACTTGATGGATTTCCACGTACTTTGAATCAGGCCAGAGCCCTGACAACAATTTTAAAAAATATGAACAAAAAATTAGATTTAGTTATATATATTGATGTTGCCCCTGAAGAATTAGTAAAACGTGTTTCAGGGCGGCGAGTCTGTCTTAAATGTGGTGCGACTTACCACCTCAAATATAATCCACCTGAAAAAGAAGGTATTTGTGATAATTGTGAGAGTGAGTTAGTACAGCGACAGGATGATAAAGAAGATACAGTAAGAAAAAGAATTAAGAAACACTCTTATCAAATAAATAAGCTTAAGAAATATTATATAGAAAAAGAACTACTGGCAGCAGTTGATGGAGAAGGTATTGATGAAACATTTTCACTGATCCAGAATACTATTGAGGTGGAACTAAAATGATTGTTATAAAATCTCCACGTGAGATAGATATTATGCGCAGGGCCAACCAGATTGTTGCGGAAACTCATGAATTTCTTAATGATAAAATTGCAGATGGGATAACTACAGCAGAAATAGATAGACTTGGAGAAGAGTTTATCAAAAATGAAGGAGCGACCCCGTCATTTAAGGGGTATCAGGGTTATCCAGCTTCAGTCTGTGTATCTATTAATAATGAGGTTGTTCATGGGATTCCTAGCAAAAAACGAATAATTGAAAATGGAGACCTGGTTAGTCTTGATATTGGTGCTTATTTTAAAGGATTTCACGGTGATGCAGCCAGATCAATTGGTGTAGGCAGGATATCTCAGGAAGCAAAAAAACTAATTAAGGTTACTGAAAACTGCTTTTACCGGGGGATTGAAAAAGCCTGCAAGGGTAATAGATTATCAGATGTATCTCATGCAATACAGGAATATGTTGAAAGCAGAGGTTTTTCAGTTGTAAGAGAATATGTAGGCCATGGAATTGGTAGGAAGATGCATGAGTCTCCTCAAATTCCTAACTTTGGTCTACCGGGAAGAGGACCGCTACTCAAGACTGGAATGACTCTGGCGATAGAACCAATGGTAAATGCCGGTGGATATCAGGTTAAAACTCTGGCTGATAAATGGACAGTTGTTACCAGAGATGGCAAATTATCTGCTCATTATGAAAATACCATTGCAATACTGGATGACGGCCCAGAGATATTAAGTCAAATTAAATAAAATATTTAACTATTCAAATAAGTTATGATATAATAACCATTAGTTTGAAATTGGAGTGACGATTTATGATTTCAAGATATCAAGTGGGTGAGATAGTTTTTTCTACTAAAGGCAGGGATTTTGGGAAATATTATATGATTGTCGATATAAAAGATGAAAAATATGTTAGACTTTCAGATGGAGCTAAACGACCATTAAAAAAACCAAAATTAAAAAATATTAAACACCTGCAGTCAACTGGTGAAGTTATAAAAGAACTTTCTATCTGGTTATCCAGTAAAAAAAGAGTCCGTGATGAGGACATAAAAAAAGCTATTAAAGATTATGAAAATAATAAGGAGGCTATTAATTTCAATGGCTAAAGAAGAACCTATTGAAGTACAGGGTACTGTTGTTGAGCCCCTTCCAAATGCTATGTTTAGAGTTGAACTTGAAAATGGGCATAAAGTACTTGCTCATGTTTCAGGTAAAATGCGAATGAATTATATTAGAATACTGCCTGGTGATAAGGTTACTGTAGAATTATCTCCTTATGATCTTAGTCGTGGTCGTATCACTTATCGTCACAAAGCGAAATAAATAGATTGAGGGGTGATTAATATGAAAGTAAGACCATCAGTCAAACCTATTTGTGATAAATGTAAAGTTATAAGACGTAAAGGCAAAGTAATGGTAATTTGTGAAAATCCTAAGCATAAACAACGTCAGGGATAAAAATGGAGGTGATTTATATTGGCACGTATAGAAGGTGTTGATCTTCCCAGAAATAAACGAGTTGAGATTGGCTTAACTTATATTTATGGTATTGGACGTTCTACTTCTAAAAAAATACTGGAAAAAACCGGAATAGATTCTGATACACGTGTTAAAGATTTAACTGAAGCTGAAATCTCAAAATTGAGAGAAGAAATTGATAAATTGCAGGTAGAAGGAGATCTTAGACGTGATGTGAGAGCTAATATTAAGAGACTAATGGATATTGGTTCTTACCGTGGACTTAGACATAGAAAAGGTTTGCCTGTAAGGGGTCAGCGAACCAAGACTAATGCCCGTACACGTAAAGGTCCTAAAAAGACTGTTGGTGTACGGAAAGGAGAATAGTAAAAGGAGGTAAATAGATGGCTAAGGCAAAAAAGAAAAGACGAAGAAAAAAGAAAATTAAGCGTAATATAAATAAAGGCCAGGCTCATATTCGCTCAACTTTTAATAATACAATTATTTCTATTACTGATGATAATGGTAATGTTATTGCCTGGTCCAGTGCTGGTAAGGTTGGTTATGAAGGTTCACGTAAGAGTACTCCCTTTGCCGCCCAGATAGCAGCTGAGGATGCTGCCCAGCAGGCAGTGGATATTGGTGTAAAAGAAATAGAGATATATGTGAAAGGCCCAGGTTCTGGAAGAGAATCTGCTATCAGGTCTTTACAGGCTGCAGGTCTTGAAGTGAGTCTTATTAAAGATATTACTCCAATACCTCATAATGGATGTCGACCACCTAAAAGACGTAGAGTTTAATTTTATCTAATTTTGTTAATAATGAATATGGAGGTGTAAAAATGGCAAGATATAGAGGTTCAGTCTGTAGAATTTGCAGACGTGAAGGTGAAAAATTATATCTAAAAGGAGAACGCTGCTATACTGATAAATGTGCTATTGAACGTCGTCCTTATCCGCCGGGAGAACACGGACAGGGAAGACATAAACAATCTGAATATGGATCACAATTGAGAGAAAAGCAGAAAGTAAGAAAAATATATGGTATTCTCGAAAAACAATTCAGAAATTATTTTGAAACAGCAGAAAATATGCCTGGTGTAACAGGTGATAATCTATTGCAACTGCTGGAACGAAGACTGGATAATGTAGTTTTTAGAATGGGTTTTGCTGCATCCAGAAATGAAGCAAGACAATTTGTACTACATGGTCATATTCGAGTAAATGGTAGAAAAGTCAGTATACCGTCTTATCAGGTTGATGTTAATGATGAAATAAGTGTTAAAGATTCCAGCCGTAAGACAAAGAGGTTTAAAGAAGTTTTTGAGTTTAACTCTGAAGCAACTCCACCAGAGTGGTTGAGTTCTAATCTGGATAAAGCTGAGGGTAAGATATTATCCTTACCTGGTCTAGAAGATATAGATTATCCTGTTGAAGAACACCTAATTGTTGAGTATTATTCAAGATAAAGCTAACTTTTTCCTTCTAAAAGGAGGGTATGGTATTAAATGATAGAAATAGAGAAGCCACGTGTAGAGATTGTGGAAAGTAATGAAAGTACAGGAAAATTTGAGGTAGCACCACTGGAGAGAGGTTACGGAATTACCATGGGGAATTCCATGCGCCGTATTCTGTTATCTTCCCTGCCAGGTGCTGCCATAACTTCTGTTAAATTTGATGGAGTTAGACATGAATTTTCGACTGTTCCTGGAGTAGTTGAAGATGTTACTGAGATTATTCTCAATCTTAAAGAAGTAGTTATAAAGTATACTGGTGAAGAGATAGAAAAAGTAACACTTGATTTTGAGGGTAAAGGGGAAGTTACAGCTGGTGATTTTAAAACTACTGGTGATATCGAGATAGTAAATCCTGACCATCATATAGCTACTGTTGATGAGGATGGACATCTTATTCTGGAAGCTACTGTAGAAAAAGGCAGAGGATATGTTACTGCTGAAGAAAATCAAAAGCATTTTGATAAAGTAATTGGACTTATCCCAATTGACTCCTCTTTTAGCCCTATTGAAAGAGCTAACTTTAATGTTGAAAATACAAGAGTAGGCCAGGTCACAGATTATGACCGCCTGATATTAGAGGTTGTAACCAATGGGAGTATAACACCAGAAGATGCCGTGAGTTTATCCGCTAAAATAATGGTTGAACATTTAGACCTATTCATTAACCTTACTGATGAAGTTAGCGATGTAGAAATCATGGTAGAAAAAGAAGAAGAAGAAAAAGATAAAGTTCTTGATACTACAATTGAAGAACTGGAACTTTCTGTTCGGTCATCTAATTGTTTAAAACGTGCAGGAATTAATACTGTGGGTGAATTGGTAAATAAAACAGAAGATGACCTGATGAAAGTAAGAAATCTTGGTAAAAAATCACTTCAGGAAATTAAGAAAAAATTAGCAGAGCTTGAGTTAAGTTTAAAAGAACCTGAAATTTAATAAGGAGGGATGAACATGCCAAATAAAAAGCTTGGCAAAACGACTTCCCATCGCAAAGCGATGTTTAGAAATATGCTTACAGAGTTTTTCAGACATGAACGTATTGAAACATCACTGCCAAAGGCAAAAGAATTAAGACCTCAGGCTGAAAAACTGATTACAAAAGCAAAGACAAACAACCTTGCTTCTAGACGCAAGATATATAATCTAATTCAAGATAAGGAAGTTGCAAAAAAGTTGTTTGATGAAATAGCTCCCAGGTTTAGTGAACGTCCTGGTGGGTATACTAGAATATTAAAATTATATCCCCGTAAAGGAGATGCCAGTGAAAGAGCAATTATTGAACTGGTTGAATAGATAAGTAGGTGTTAAAAGTATGGTCCTGCTTGAAGTAAAAGGGGTAGATTTCAAATATAGTAATATGGAAAGACCGGCTCTGCATGATATTAATATCAAAATTGATCAAGGTGAGTTTATTTCAATTATAGGTGGTAATGGTTCGGGCAAATCTACCCTTGCGAAGTTATTAAATGTACTATTACTACCCTCGGCCGGTGATGTAATTATAGATGGAATGAATACAAAGGAAGCTGATAATAGACTTCAAATAAGACAAAAAGTGGGTATGGTTTTTCAAAACCCAGATAATCAATTAGTAGCAACTATGGTGGAGGATGATGTTGCCTTCGGCCCGGAAAACCTGGGAATCCCTTCTTCAGAAATAAGAAGAAGAGTAGATAAGTCTCTGGAATTGGTGGGTATGATAGGTTATGAACGTCATGCTCCTCATAAACTTTCCGGGGGACAAAAACAGAGAGTTGCTATTGCAGGGGTTATAGCTATGGAGCCAGACTGTATAGTTCTGGATGAACCGACAGCAATGCTTGACCCTCAGGGAAGAAAAGAAGTGGTGGATACAGTAAAATATTTGAATGAGAAGAAGGATATAACTATTATATATATAACCCACTTTATGGAAGAAACTATTGCTGCTGACAATATTTTTGTTATGGATCAGGGTTCAATTGTTAAACAGGGGAGCCCAGTCGATATCTTTAAAGATATTGAAGGCTTAAAGAAAGTTAACCTGGATGTTCCTACAGTTGTAGAATTGGCTGCTGGTTTACGAAAAGAAGGGATAGTACTTCCTGATCTTCTCTCTATTGAAGAGTTGGTGACATATTTATGCTGATTGAAGTAAAAGATGTAACTCATATATATGACCAACCTCATAAAGTAAAAGCACTGGACAATATAAATTTGCAAATTTCAGAAAAAGAGTTTATAGGCCTTGTTGGACATACTGGTTCCGGTAAATCAACACTGGTACAATTATTCAACGGCTTAATAAAACCAACTAGAGGGAAAGTTATTGTTGATGGAATTGACCTTACCCAGGATAAAATAAGTTTAAAGGAGATCAGGCAGAAAGTAGGTCTGGTCTTTCAGTATCCAGAACATCAATTATTTGAAGAGACTGTTTACAACGATATTGCCTTTGGGCCTAAGAATCTGGGTCTTGCTCCAGACAAAATAGAAAACAGGGTAAAAGAGGTAATGGAATTAGTAGGTTTAGATTATAGCAAATTTAAAGACCGCTCACCTTTTAACTTAAGTGGTGGACAGCAGCGCAAAGTAGCAATTTGTGGTGTGCTGGCAATGAAACCTGATGTATTAATTCTTGATGAACCATCTGCTGGTTTAGATCCACAGGGGAGAGAACAACTGATTTACCTGCTTAATGAGCTATATCATCAATACGATATGACAGTTATACTTATATCACACAGGATGGAAGAGATTGCGCGTCTTGCCAGTAGAGTTATTGTTATGAATGAAGGGAAAGTTGAACTTAACGGCAGTCCTGATAAAGTATTCAGCCAGGCAGAAAAATTAAGAGATATAGCACTGGATTTACCTGAAATCACAGAGATATTGTATCGTCTGAATCAACATGGTATTGATATAAAAACCAATATTTTTTCTGTGGCAGATGCTGTAAGAGAAATATCGTTAAAATTGAGGGGACAAAACTAATGTTAAAAGATATTACTATAGGACAGTATATTGCCCGGGATTCTATTATACACAGACTGGATCCCCGGATAAAAATTATTATAACTATGATCATGATTACTGTTTTATTTTTAGTAAGCCAGTTTACAGGCTTTTTTATTTTTCTTTTGTGTGTATTTATTATTATCTTTTTAGCACAGATACCTGTCCTCAGAATTATTAAAGGTTTGCGTCCTATATTTTTTTTGGTAGCTCTGACGCTAATACTGCATATTTTTATGACAAAAGGTGGAGAAATAATCTGGCAGTGGCGTTTTATTAGTATTGAAGAAAAAGGTCTTTTTACTGGTTTATTTATGGCCAGTAGAATATTACTGCTGATAATGTCTACATCGATCCTAACCCTGACTACTTCTCCTTTACAATTAACAGATGGTATTGAGTATTTAATCAGCCCTTTAAAGAAAATTGGAGTGCCGGCTGCAGAGCTGGCCATGATGATGACAATAGCTCTCAGGTTTATTCCGACTTTACTGGAAGAGGCTGAAAAAATAATGAAGGCACAGCAGGCCAGAGGAGCAGATTTTGAAAGTGGTAATATTATCAAAAAAGCCAAAAGTTTAATTCCACTACTGGTTCCTTTATTTATCAGCGCTTTCCGCCGGGCAGATGACCTGGCCCTGGCCATGGAAGCACGCTGTTACCACGGTGGAGAAGGCAGAACCCGCCTTCACGAGCTTCATATGGAAAGACGGGATGTAGTGGCCCTTGTGCTGTCAATAGCCTTAGGTCTCGGTATAAGCCTTTTTTAACGGCAAGTGGGTGATAATATGCGCAATATCAAAATAATACTTGAATATGACGGGGCTGGCTACAGCGGTTGGCAGATACAGAAAAATACCAGTCAAACTATCCAGCAGAAGGTGCAGGATGTATTAACCAGTATAAATAAAACTCAGGTGAAAGTAATAGGTGCTGGAAGAACAGACAAAGGAGTACATGCTTACGGCCAGACAGCCAACTTTAACCTGGATGTACCAATACCTGTTGCAAGGATACCTCGTGCACTAAATAGGCTTTTGCCTGAAGATATAGTCTGTAGAAGTGCTGAAGAGGTAGAAGAAGATTTTCATGCCAGATATGATGCTAAAGGTAAGAAATATCGGTATTATATTTTAAACCGTAAATGTCCGTCTGCTTTTAAACGGAATTATGTATATCATTTTATTCACAGATTAGACTTTCCTAAGATAAAAAAAGCGGCGAAATTTTTTGAAGGCACTCATGATTTTAATGCTTTTCAGTCCAGCGGCAGCTCAGTTACCGATACAGTGAGAACGATTAAATCTATTGAACTTCAACAAATAAATCAGGAACTAATTATAGAAATAGTCGGTAATGGCTTTTTATATAATATGGTTCGCATAATTGTAGGCACATTAATTGAAGTGGGAATGGGTAAAATAAAGCTAGCTGATGTTGCCACTATTATTTCTGAAGGTAACCGGAAAAATGCAGGTTTTACTGTACCGGCAGCTGGCCTGTTTTTAGTAGAGGTATATTACTGATTTTCCTTGACAAACAACTTAGTATATAATAAAATTTAATTTGGATAACTTTGTTTTTCTGCCCCGTTACTAACATTTATATATATTCAAATTTCTGAGCACAAAGGAGGGACAAATAATGTCAACATTTATGGCAAAACCAAATGAAGTAGAACGCAAATGGTTTGTTGTTGATGCAACAGATAAAACTCTTGGTAGATTGTCTACCCGTATTGCAGAAATATTAAGGGGAAAACATAAACCAACTTTTACTCCCCATGTAGATACAGGAGATTTTGTTGTTGTTGTTAATGCTGAAAAGATTAAATTAACTGGAAACAAATGGGAGCAAAAGAAATATTACCGCCACAGTGAATATCCAGGTGGTATTAAAGAGACTCCTTATAAGGAGCTTGTTAAGAAAAAGCCGGAATTAATAATTGAACTGGCTGTAAAGGGAATGCTTCCACATAATAAATTAGCTAAAAAGATAATCAAGAAATTAAAAGTATATGCCGGGCCAGATCATCCTCATCAAGCCCAGCAACCAGAAGAATTGGAATTATAGAGAGGGGGTAATAAAAAATGGCTGCAGAAGTACAGTACTGGGGTACAGGTCGTCGTAAGACATCAGTTGCTAGAGTAAGGCTTGTTCCTGGTGAAGGAAAAATCGTTGTCAACGAAAAAGATGTTAATGATTATTTTGGGCGTGACACTTTAATAAAAGATTTGAAATCTCCTATGGAGGTTACTAATACTTTAAATACAATGGATGTACTGGTAAATGTAGAGGGTGGTGGATTATCCGGTCAGGCAGGTGCAATCAGGCACGGAATTGCCAGAGCACTACTGGATGTTGATCAGGAGTACCGTAAACCTCTCAAGAAAGCTGGTTATCTCACAAGAGATCCAAGAATGAAAGAAAGAAAGAAATATGGTCTTAAGAAAGCACGTAAAGCACCACAGTTCTCCAAAAGATAATACATTTTATAATATTATAAAATATATAATACCCTGCAGATTTATTTAATCTAATGCAGGGTTTTTATATTGATACCCAATAAATGTGTAAATATTGTTTTACTCTCTTTATTCAGATAATGTTTAAATAGAGTGAAGATTGAAGAAGCTAATTTATAATGAGGTGGTCAGAATTAAAAAATTAAGAAAATTAATATTATTAGCATGTATTATAGTTTTAATCATTATAACTTATAATAATTTTAGAGATTATCTTGCTCAAAGAAAGGATAGAAAACAACTGGCCCAGATTGTCATTACAGATAATGATAGCCTGGCAGATAGACTGCAGAAAACTCTGGACAAAAAAGTAATAGAGTTAGATGCTCCTGGAATACAGGCGGCAGTTAGAATAGATGATTTTAGCTGGGATAGTGCATCAGGCTCAATTGACTTAGCTGATGAAGAAAAATTAACTACTGAACATATTTTGAGGATAGGTAGTGTAACTAAAACCTTTACTGCAGCTGTAATCATGAAGCTGTACCAGCAGGGGAAATTAAATCTGGGTGATAAAATTAAAAAATGGTTTCCTGATTTTCCGCAGGCCGATAATATCACTGTACGTCATCTTTTAAGTCATTCCAGTGGTATATATAACTATACTGGTAATCTGAGCGTTGGTTTTAAATCTGTATTTACTGATAAAAAATGGGATCCTTATCAATTAATAGAAATTGCTGCTGATGAAGAACTAAATTTTACTCCTGGTACAAAACATCTTTACTCCAATACTAACTTTATAATGTTGGGTTTAATTATTGAAAAAATAACAGAAAAAACTATTACTGAAATTTTTCGTGATTATATATTTGAACCGGCCAGATTAGAAAATACATATTTTGTTCCCTATGAAAAAATTCCGGAAAATCTAATAAATGGTTATGATTTTGATGTAATTCCGGTTGGTAATTATACCTTTACTCCAGAAGAAAATTCATTAGCAACTATGGGATATTCAGCAGGAGCAATAGTATCAACTGCTTCTGATCTACGGCAGTGGATTGATTATTTATTTAAATCAAATTTTTTAAAGAAAGAGACACTGTCTTTAATGAAAAAGTATATAAAAGCACAGGATAAAGATGTAAAAAAACAAATTGGATATGGACTCGGTCTAAGAGTTTTAAAGATTAAAGGTGATGAGTTATACGGACATACCGGTACCATCCCTGGATTTGGTGGTGCAGTTTTTTATTGTCCGCAAAAAGATTATAGTATTGCAGTGCTCAGCAACCATTCTATCTTTGAACAGATTGATGTATTACAGGAAATGATTAAAATAATCAATAAGAGTAATAGCAAGCAGCAGGGTTAAAAAAATGGCAGGATTAATAATATATTTATAGAAAAAATATAATAAGAAATAACAATAATTATGTAAATGGAGGGATGAAAATGGGTATAATTATGGCAGGTCTTTCACCACATCCACCACTCATCATACCTGAAATTGGCGGAAAGAGAAGGCATGAGGTTCAGAAAACAATTGACAGTCTTGAAGAACTGGCAGAGGAAATAAAAGCAAAAGATGCTGATTTGTTAATTACTATTAGTCCACATGGCCCAGTTTTTACTGATGCAATCAGTATTCTTGATCGTGAACATCTGGCAGGGGATTTTTCAGACTTTTCCTGTCCCCAGGTGGAACTGGAAGTAGTTAACAAACCCGATTTTATTAAAAAGCTAAAGGAAAATGCTGCTCAAAAAGATATAGAGGTAATTACTTTATCAAATGCAGATCTTGAAAAGTTTAATTTCCCGGCCAAACTTGACCATGGTGTAATGGTACCATTATATTATATACAAAAGAGTGGAGTAGAGGTACCAGTGGTTCCAATTACAATGGGACTTCTGGACTATCAAAAATTATATGAAATTGGACAGTTAATAAATACGACTCTGGAATCAAGGGGTGAAAATGCTGTAATTATAGCCAGTGGTGACCTTTCACATAGATTAAAACCAGGAGCACCTGCCGGCTATAATCCAAGAGGACAGGAATTTGATGATAAACTGGTAAAACTTCTTCAGAAAGAAAAATATCAGGATATTCTAAATATTGATCCACAACTAATTGAAAAAGCAGGTGAATGTGGCCTGAGGCCATTAATTATTATGCTGGGAGCTATCAGTAATAAACATTTTAAGTCTGATGTTAAATCATATCAGGGAACTTTTGGTGTCGGTTATTCTGTTGTAGGTTTATACCCTGAAGCATAGAGGAGGGTTATAAGATGGCAAATAAACAACATGATTTTGTAAAACTGGCCCGGCAGACAGTAGAAAAATATGCAGTGGATGGTAAAATAATGGAGGCTCCATATCCTTTGCCGGAAAAATATGATAAACAGTCTGGTGTTTTTGTATCTATCAAGAAAAAAGGAAAACTTCGAGGTTGTATTGGAACCATTGAGGCAACCCGGGATAATATGGCAGAAGAAATAATCCATAATGCTATTAGTGCTGCCTTTCGTGATCCGCGTTTTCCATCTGTTAGTAAAAATGAGTTAGACAAATTGGAATATAGTGTTGATGTCCTGGGGCAAGCTGAAAAAGTAGATAACCTGGATCAACTTGATACAGAAAAATATGGTGTAATAGTTGAAAAGGGGCGGAAAAGAGGATTGTTATTACCGCGTCTGGAAGGTATAGAAACTGTAGAAGAGCAGCTTAATATAGCCAGAAGGAAAGCAGGTATATCAGCCGGCGCAGATATAGAAATATACCGTTTTGAAGTAAAAAGATATAAGTAATTTATAATAAAAATATATAAGTAAATTATGATAAAAAAATCATAAATAAAAAATAGTAGCATTTAGAAAATTGGTCTAAAAATGGAGGTTAACTAAAGCATAGGAAGGTGTGTTGGCTGCATGAAAGAAGCAAAATATTATCAAACTAAAGGAAATGGAGTTCAGTGTCAACTCTGCCCACAGATGTGTTTTATTACTGAAGGTGAAACCGGATTATGCCAGAGCAGGATTAATGAAGATGGTGTATTAAAGACAGCCAATTATGCCAGGATAAGTTCGATGGGAATAGATCCAATTGAAAAGAAACCATTATACCACTTTTTCCCGGGTAGTAGAATCTTATCAGTGGGGACATTTGGTTGTAACTTCAGCTGCCAGTTCTGCCAGAACTGGCAGATAAGCCAGAATAAACCTCCTTTACAGGAAGTGTCTCCTGCTGAATTAGTAGATATAGCTGTAAAGAAAGATACTATCGGGATTGCATATACTTACTCAGAGCCTTCAATCTGGTATGAGTATATTGAAGCTGCCGGTAAGCTGGTACATGAAAACAATTTAAAAAATGTTATGGTCACCAATGGGTATTTAAATAAAGAACCACTAACAGATTTGATTCCACTGATGGATGGAATCAATATTGATTTAAAATCATTTAATGAAGACTTTTATAAAAAAGTATGTGGTGGAAGATTAGAGCCAGTTCTGGATAATATTAAACTGGTTGCTGCAAGTAAAGATACACACTTGGAACTTACTACTTTAATTATACCTGACTACAATGATAATAAAGAAGAGCTGAAGCATTTATTTAAATGGATTGCAGATATTGATACTGACATACCACTGCATTTAAGTAGATATTATCCAAAACATAAACTGAATGCCCCTCAGACTCCAGTAGAAACAATGGAGCTGGCTTATCAACGGGCAAAAGATTATCTAAATAATGTATATATCGGTAATATGAATACTGAAAATGGAACAAATACGTTTTGTCCAGTTTGTAATAAAAAAATAATCGAGAGAAAAATTTATTCCACTGAAAACAAATTAAAAGTAAATAAATGCCCGGAATGTGGAAGGGTCATAACAGGAACATATAAATAGTCGCACTATTTTTAATATTACTTTTATTTGTTATTTGTTGACAAAATGTAATGAGGAGACTATAATATAACCATAAGATATATAAGAACCTATAATAAGACTATAAGAAAATAAGAAAGGGTGATTTTTAATGAAAACTAAAAGAGCAAAATGTCCTGTATGTGGAACACACAACTGGTCTGGAGTAGAATATTGTCAAAAATGTAGTGGTGCACTTTATGAAGAAAATAATAAAGCAGAAGAACAATTTTCTCAATATGAAAAATATATGAACCTACTTGTCTAAAAAAATAGTTAGCAAAGTTAAGACAATATAATAGTATAAAAATAAACCGGGGTTTTAGTTAGCCCCGGTATTTTTTATTCTCATTTATTTAATAAAACTCCATCCATATATGTAAAATATATAAATAGAGTAATATCCGGCTGTAAAAATAGCAGGTGCAATTAGAGATTTGTATTTACGATATAACGTTATGGAGATAATGCCCATTAACAAATTTAATAAAATCATACCCGGGTTAAATTCATATAAAATAATGGAATAAAATAATGATGCCAGAATAGCAGAAACAAATCTGGTAAAAAGGGTATAATTAAATAATTCATAGACTAAAATAATCAGAACAAAAAGTTCACTTAAAGCTATAATAAAATTAAAAGGTAGTGTGATTATGAAAGGAATTAAACTTCCGATAAAAACTTCCGGGCTATTTATCCTGTAAAAAGGTGTAAAACTGGCTACCTGCAGATTCTCCTTGAAAGTTAAAGGAACATTGATTAATAACAAAACTATTAGCAATAAAAATAATGTATAATAAATACCGGCAAATAACTGTGATCTAAACCTATTGAATGCTAATCCCAGATTTTTAAAACTGAGAGGGTATAGATAGGATAAATAAAAAATAAGTAGAGCAAAAAAGAGAAATCTTCCACTAATAACAAACAAATAATGTACTATATCCGTAAATAGAGGGTGGTTAAAACCAAGCTGGCAGCTTAGGCTGATTAATGTTTTAATAAAAAACCAGCTGCCTAGAATAATAATTATATCTTTATAATTTATGAAATGTACCAATTTATTTTTTTTCTTTTTAGCCATAATAAAGCTCCTTAAGTAAAGATTTGATTATGTTATTTTATGTATACAATTCAAAAAATATCATAATTTGAAATAAGTCGATAACTTTCAGACAAACTAATTTCATTTGAGTAAGTTTAAAAATACCTCTGCAGTAATATTATTCTGTGAAAATAAGGCAATTCCTCTATAAATAAAGGTTTTTATAAATTAATAAAGAATATATGATAAGGATATTTAAATTGCTGAGAAGGGATGTTGATAAGATGGGTGAATTATTTGGTACAGATGGAGTACGTGGTGTCGCCAATAAAGAATTAACAGGTGAGATAGCCTATAAAGTAGGTAGGGCAGGTGGATATTATCTAATTTCAGACTATGAAGGAGAAGAAAAACCTATTATGCTGATTGGGAAAGACACCCGGCTTTCAGGTGATCTGCTGGAATCAGCGTTGGTGGCAGGTATGACATCAGTGGGTATTAATGTTATAAAGCTGGGAATTATTCCTACACCAGGTGTTTCATATTTAACAGGCAAACTGGATGTTCAGGGTGGTATTATGATCTCAGCCTCTCACAATCCAATAGCAGACAATGGCATCAAATTGTTTGATAGTAATGGATTCAAACTAAGTGATGAAAGTGAAGATGAAATAGAAGACCTTAATTTTAATAAATATGACGAATTACCTTTCCCTACTCATACAGATATTGGTAATGCTGAACAGGATGAAAAATTGGTAAATAGCTATATAGATTATCTTATAAGTACTGTAGAAGGTGATTTTAAGGGATTAAAAGTTGTACTGGATTGTGCCAATGGTGCAGCCTATGAGGTAGCTCCTACTGTTTTAGAGAAACTGGGTGCTGAGTTAATAGTGGTTAATAATCATCCTGTCGGACATAAAATTAATTTAAATTGTGGTTCAACTCATCCAGAGGTGATACAGGAACTTGTGGATCAACACCAGGCAGACCTGGGAATATCGCATGATGGAGATGCTGATAGAATTATTATGGTTGATGAAAAGGGCAACCTGGTAGATGGAGACAAGATAATGGCAGTAATGTCTTTAAATTTACTTGAAGAAAATAAGCTGGAAGAAAAAACACTGGTTACGACTGCCTATAGTAATCTTGGGTTAAAAGAAGTAATTGAAAAATCAGGTGGAAAATTAACAATTGCTGCTAATGGCGATAGGTATGTACTGCAGAGAATGCTGCAAAATGGTTATAATCTTGGTGGTGAAAAATCCGGTCATATAATCTATTTAGATTATAATAATACAGGTGATGGAGTGTTGACTGCTATTCAGATGATAGCAATAGTCAAAAAAAGCGGCAAAAAATTAAGCCAACTTGCTTCTGTTATGAAACCATGGCCGCAGAGGCTGGCCAATGTCGAGGTAGTTTACAAAGGGCAGTTGGAAAGTAATAGAAAAATAAGTGACATGATAGAAAAGGCTGAAAAAAAACTGGGTGATGATGGGAGAGTGTTTGTCCGGGCCAGTGGTACAGAACCGGTTATCAGAGTTATGCTGGAAGGTAAAAATGAGGAATTACTTGAAGAGATAGAGAATAAGTTAGTTAGTATAATAAAAAAAGAACTTAATTAAGAAAATACAATAATTGATGTCAGTTGTCCTGAAAACTTCACTAAAAGTTTTGTTTTAAGGGCTAATTGAAGCTCAATAATGAAATAAAGTTTATTATAGGAGTTTCTAATTAATTTTTAATGTAAATATTGTTAACAAGTTGGTATCATCTATGCTATAATATTATAGATGGTCAGATTAAGTTTATTATATTCAATTCAAAGGAATTAAATATAATAATTTTAGAAAAACGATGGTTAATTGCTTAAAGCTGACTAAATATTAAAAGGAGGTGGTATTATTATAAAAAGGTTTAAAAAAGCGCCTGTACTTGAATGGGGACGGAAATAACATTCAAGTAGACGAGGGGGAGGTTTATCGAGTTATCGGCGGATGCCTCCAGGACTACTCTACTGGTTCTTAATTTATTCTTCAAACCATCCAAGTAATTGGATGTACAAAGAGAGTAAAAAGTAGAGGAAAATTAAATATAATGGAGGGATACAAACTTTGTGCGGAATAGTCGGTTATATTGGAGATAAAGATGTTAGTGAAACTTTAGTAGAAGGTTTAAAACGACTTGAGTACCGTGGTTATGATTCTGCAGGAATAGCAGTAAACATTGGTGATCAGATAGAGGTAGTAAAAAAGGAAGGCAAACTGCAGGAGCTGGAATCATTAGTGGCGGCAAGCCCTCCTCAGGGTAAGATCGGAATAGGCCACACCAGGTGGGCTACACACGGCAGTCCTTCAGACCATAATTCCCATCCACATACGGGTTGTGGAGGCAATTTTGTGCTGGTTCATAATGGAATTATAGAAAATTTCCAGGAACTAAGAGAAGAGCTTGAGTCCAGTGGACATAAATTTAGGTCAGAAACTGATACAGAAACCATAGTCCATTTATTGGAGGAAAATTATCAGGGTGATTTAAAACAAACTATTTTAAAAACGATTAACCAGCTAGAAGGATCCTATGCTCTTGCTATTCTTTCGAAATATGAACCAGGTAAAATCTATGCAGTACGTCAGGATAGCCCTTTGATAATTGGACTGGGACAGGATAAAGAAAACTTTATTGCTTCAGATATTCCTGCTTTTCTGAAATATACAAGTGATTTTTATATACTCGATGAGGGCGAAATAGCTGAAGTTACTGTTGATTCGGTTAATATTTTTAATGATAAAGGAGATATGATTGATAAAGATATATTTGAGGTAGACTGGGATGCTGAAATGGCTGAAAAGGGCGGATATGAACACTTTATGCTAAAAGAAATTCATGAGCAGCCCGAGGCTCTAAGAAGGGTCTTTAGCAATAGGGTTACAGCAGACGGTATTAACCTGGATGAATTGAATATGTCAATAGAAGATATAAATAAATTTAACAAAATACAACTTGTTGCCTGTGGAACTGCTTCCTATGCAGGGATGATGGGTAAGTATATAGTAGAACAGCTGGCCCGGATACCGGTTGAGACTGTTGTAGCATCAGAGTTTAGATACCGGGCACCACTGGTTGATGAAAATACACTGGTGGTTGTAGTCAGTCAGTCTGGAGAAACTGCTGATACACTGGCAGGATTACGTCTGGCCCAGAAAATGGGTGCTACTGTACTGGCATTGACAAATGTTGTCGGCAGTACTATCGCCCGGGAAGCTGATCAGGTGCTCTATCTTCATGCAGGGCCGGAAATAGCTGTTGCCTCTACCAAAGCCTATATTACTATGCTGGCTGCATTTTATATGCTGGCCTTATATTTAGCAGAGTGCCGAGAAACTATTGATGCCGCTCAGCTTGATGAACTAACAGGTGAACTGCTGCGCCTGCCGGATCTAGCATCTGAAACACTGGAAAAAAGTGAAGAAATGATACAGGAAAGGGCCAGAGCATATCATTTACAGGATGATGCTTTTTTCATTGGACGTAATAGTGATTATCCGCTGGCACTGGAAGGTGCATTAAAACTAAAAGAAATATCATATATACATGCTGAAGCATATCCAGCTGGTGAGTTAAAACACGGTCCCCTTGCTCTAATTGAAGAGGGAATACCAGTGGTGGCTATAGGTACCAGAATGTCTCTTTATGATAAAACTTTAAGTAATATTAAGGAAGTTAAGGCCAGAGGTGCTGATGTTACTGCAGTGGTCTTTGAAGGAGAGACTGAAGTGGAAAAAGCTGTCGACCATATAATATATATTCCACGGGTAAATGAGCTTTTCAGTGGAGTGCTGGCTATTATACCTCTACAGCTATTAGCATATTTTACAGCTGTTGAGCGTGGTTATGATGTTGACCAGCCGCGTAATTTAGCCAAGAGTGTGACAGTAGAATAAAAGTAAATTAGTTAATATACTCCCTTTTCAGAAGCTAGACTATTAAAATAGAAGTCTGGCTGCTGGAAAGGGGTTTTTAAAGTTTTGGGTGTGCATATTTGGGAAATATATGATAAACTATAAACTAAGGAAACCCGTAAGGGTTAAAATAACAAATATATCTAATAGGAGGCGTAATATTTATGGATACTGGAAGAGGAAGGATAAAAGATGTAGTTGTAGTTAGTTGTAAAAAAGGAGAAGATTTGCTGGAATGTCTGGAAAATGCTGTTGAAGAATATGATATTGAACATGGGTTAATCCTGACTGGTTATGGTACACTTGATAAAAGTACTACACATATGGTAACAACTACTGGTTTTCCTGTGAAAGAACATTTTGATAAAAAAGAGCAGGCACTTGAAGTCATCTCACTTGATGGAATTATTGCTGCAGGGGATATTCATGCACATATTGTTCTTTCAGATACCGAGCAGGCTTATGGAGGCCATCTGGAGCCGGGTTGTAGGACTCTTTACTTATGTGAAGTAGTAATCGGCATTCTAGATGATATTAAGTTAAATCGAAAAATCGATGAAAACGGACTTAACTTATTAGATATAGAATAGCAAAAGTTGACCTATTTGGGCAAATAGAGATATTTCCACTGGAAAGTGGGAAATATAGTAGTATCAGTAAAAGCTTTTAAAAATAAGCAAATACAGCATATAAAGAAGCAGATAGAAGGGTATACCTGCCTATTTCAGGTATACCCTTTTCAAGTTATATTGAAAGGCTTTGTCAATAACAGTAGAAAACTACAATTTGTAATTATTAAAATGATATGTTATAATCAAGTAAACGTTTACATCAGAAAAGGAAGGTATAACATGGGTGTTACGATAAAAGATGTTGCTGCAAAAGCAAATACTTCAGTTGCAACTGTATCAAGAGTGATTAATGACAGTGGTTATGTCAGTCCTGAGCTAAAAAGCAAAGTACAACAGGCAATAACAGAATTGAACTACCGGCCAAATGCAGTTGCCAAAAGTCTTAAAAATGAAAAAACAAATATGATAGGACTTTTAATATCGGATATAACAAATCCTTTTTTTTCATCAGTTGTTAAAGCAATTGAAGATACTTTAAATAAAAAAGGTTATACAGTAATTCTTTGCAACACAGGAGAAGACTCAAGAAAAGAAAAAAAGTATCTAAAAGAACTACTGGACAGGCAGATAGATGGATTTATTGTATCGGCTGTTTCCAATAATGGGGATCATTTTCAGCAGATTCTCAAACAGGGACTACCATTAGTTTTTGTAAATAGAGTTCCTGATAATGTCCATACCGATAATGTTATATTAACTGATAATAAAAAGGGGGGCTATTTAGCAGCCAAACATCTGATTGATTTAGGTCATAGCCGTATAGGGGCCATAGTAGGCCCTGGGTCTTTAAACACCGGGCGTGATCGAAGAAATGGATATGAGCGTGCCTTAAAGGAAAAAGGAATAGATGTAAATAAGAAATTAATAAAGGTTGGTGATTTTAGTCGTGAAAGTGGGTATTACTTGATAAAAGAATTAATCCATATGGATCAGCCGCCGACAGCAGTATTTGTAGCAAATAATGAGATGACACTGGGAGCAATTGAGGCTCTTAAGAAATTAAGTATAAGAATACCTGAAGAATTGTCTCTAGTAGGATTTGACTATTCTGAATGGATGATGGTTGTAGAGCCAAAATTAACCAGTATAGTACAGCAGAGTTATCAGTTGGGTAAAGAATCAGCCCGAAGACTGCTGGATATAATTAAAACAGGAGAAAAAGAATATTCTAAATCAAGAAAGATTTTACCTCCAGAATTTCTGGCAGGTAATTCCAGCAAATATTATAAAGAAAAATAATAATTTATAATTTAAAAACATTTTAAAAGGCTAATTTTATGTGAAGTTATACTTGACAAATATAAAAGTTTAGTATACTATATATGTAAACGATTACTCGACAAAATAATACAAAAATATTTTTTTGAGAAATTATGCAAACGTTTGTAATTATATATAAGACAATAAGGTGTCGGATTATGTCGATAGTTAAAAGGCATTAATAATCGTTTACAAAATAAGGGAGGTGTTGATTAGACAATGAGAATGAGAACCAAAGAAAAAGTTGCAGGCTGGCTTTTGGCGTCACCGTGGATAATTGGTTTTTTAGCTTTCACGGCAGGTCCTATGTTATATTCTCTATTTTTGAGTTTTACAAATTACGATATGTTTAATTCACCGGAGTTTGTTGGGTTTGCAAATTATATTAAAATTTTTAGCGGGGACTATTTAGTACCTCAAGCTCTTAAAGTTACATTTCTTTTCACAATTACCAGTGTTCCAATTAACCTGGTTCTGGGGCTTTTAATTGCCTTATTACTTAATCAAAAAATAAAACTGTTAGGTTTTTTCAGAACAGTTTTTTATTTGCCTTCAGTACTTCCTTATATAGCTACATTATTTATGTGGATGTTAGTTTTTAACCCTGCTTTTGGACTTTTTAATAGTGTTTTGAAAATAATAGGTATAAATGGGCCGAATTGGTTAGGTGACCCTAACTGGGCGTTACCTTCCCTGGTAATTATCAGTATGTGGGGAGTTGGGCGGAATATGTTAATATATCTGGCAGGACTGCAGGGAGTACCTACCGAATTATATGAAGCTGCTGAAATTGATGGTGCCAGTGCCTGGCAGAGTTTCTGGAGAATTACAATACCGATGATATCTCCGGTGATATTTTTCAACTTAATAATGGGTATTATTACTTCTTTACAGGCTTTTAATACAGCATATATTATGACTGAGGGTGGTCCAGTAAATTCTACTTATTTCTATATGCTGCATATATTCTATAATGCTTTTGAAGATTATAATATGGGTTATTCTTCTGCTCTGGCCTGGATATTATTTATCATTACGGCAGTCTTTACTTTATTTATATTTAAATCCATCGGTTCTAAAGTTTATTATGGAGAGGAGGAATAATTATGGAGGCAATTGGGAAAAGCCAGAAGCGGACTATACTGTTCAAAAAGATTCTGGCATATGTATTGTTGACTATTGGTGGAGTAATAATAGCACTACCATTTGTATGGATGGTCAGCACTGCTTTAAAAGAGCCATCACAGATATTTACTTTTCCAATTGAGTGGATTCCTGAACCGTTTGTCTGGGAGAATTTTGCAGAAGCACTAACAATTAGGCCATTTGATCGGTATGCAGCAAATACAGCACTAATTTCTGCTTTAACTGTGATAGGACAGGTACTTTCATCATCTATTGTCGCTTATTCGTTTGCACGTTTGAAGTGGCCTGGCCGAAATAAATTGTTTTTTATTATACTGGCAACTATGATGCTTCCTAAGAGTATGACACTTGTTCCTAAATTCGTTATTTTTGCAAATCTGGGATGGGTTAATACATTTTTACCATTGGTTGTACCACAATTTTTTGGGTTTCCATTTTTTATATTTTTGATGAGGCAGTTTTTTATGACTTTTCCTAAATCTATGGATGAAGCTGCAAAGATAGATGGATGCGGTATTCTGGGGATATATTGGCGTATTATCCTCCCAATGTCAAAACCAGTAATTGGTATAGTAGCTATTCAGGCTTTTACTAATAGCTGGAATGATTTTATAAATCCATTGATATATCTTAATGATAGTAAGCTGTGGACATTAACACTCGGCCTTCGCGCTTTTCAACAGCAGTTTACTGTAGACTGGCATTTATTAATGGCTGCATCACTGGTAGTTATGCTACCGGTATTGTTTTTATTCTTTTTTGCACAAAAATACTTTATTCAGGGTATTGTCTTTACCGGTGTTAAAGGGTAGTAATATTGCAGGAAGCAGGTAAGGCAATTATATTTCAAATTATTATTAAATCCAAATTTTTAGAACAAACAGTAAATCAATAGAAAATATTATTATAAATAAAGGGAGGATTTATATGGGTAATTTAAAAGATAAATTTTTTGGCAGTATTGCAGCTTCCAATATAGCTTCAGCTATGGGAGCAGCTGTTGAAGGGATGGATTACTGGGATATAGAAGAAAAATACGGAACTTTAAAGAAACTTTTGCCCTATAATCACTATAATCATAGAGATAGAATGGCAGGCACTACAGAAGATGGTATAGAGCGTCAGCGTTTACTTACTACAGCTTATATAGAAAAGAACGGTAGAATTACTGCTGATGACTTAAAAGAAGTTTGGATTAGAGATATTAATCCGGACAATTTTAACAAGCAGATGGAGCCCTGTGACGAAATACTTTACAAATTGGTAAAAGCTGGTATGCCTCCGCGGGATGTTGGACATTATTCCGATTATCCGGGGATTGTATCATTTGTACGCTCCTGTCATCCTGTTGGCTTGATGAATGCCGGCAATCCAGAACAGGCTGTAAGAGATGCACTTGATCTGGGAAGTATGTACCAACCTTATCATGCTTATGCATTGGACTGGGGTGCTGCTTACTGTGCAGCAATGGCTGAAGCACTTAAGCCTGAAGCTACTATTGATTCTATAATTGAAACTGCACGCGAAGTATTATCTGAAGAACCTAGAGCAGAGGTTGATCAGGGTTTAAAATGGGCAGAAGAGGCTGATGACTATGAAGAACTGCGTGAATTATTCTATGAACGTTATAATGGCCGTGGTGTAACATATTGTATGAGTATGTCCCATGAGCTAATAACAAAAGGGTTGGCACTGTTGAAATTTATAGGTGGAGATCCTACTGAAACAATTATTGCTTCTGTTAATTTTGGACGTGATACAGACTGTACTGCTGCTATTGCTGCCGGGCTTGCTGGGGCTTATAAAGGCAGTGGAGGTCTTCCAGAAGAATGGATAAAACAGGTTGATAAAGCTACTCTGGCTAATGAATATACTGTTTCCCGCCGTACACTAAGGGAATCGTCAGATGGACTGTATCAGGCCTATGTAGCTGAATTAAATAAAACCAAAAAAATAGTTGAGATGATGAAAAAGGAACTCTAATTATTGGGGAGGTGATATTTAAAAGCAAAGAGAATTCCTGTTAAATTGTTTAATTAACTTACAAAATCAAAGGAGGATGTTTTAAATGAAAAAATTAATACCATTATTTTTAGCCGCATTATTAACTGTTACTATGGTTCAGGTACTTGTTGCTGAAGAAATTACTATTTTGACATGGCGGTATGAAGAGGAAAGTGATATATGGCAGGGCATTGAAGAAAACTTTAATAAAGCACATCCAGATATTGAACTAAACCTGGTTAGTGTAGCGGATAATGAATATATGGAACAAAAGGCAGCATCTATGATTGCTGGTAATATACCTCTTGATATAGTCTGGACTGATTCCAGTGTAAATCAGGCTTTAGGTAAGTCTGGATTACTGGAACCATTAGAACCATATTTTGAAAAAGATAATATTGATTTAGATGATTTCTTTACATCATCTATTAATGATGCTACCTGGGATGGAGAAATAGTTGGATGGCCTGCAGTTCCAATGGCCTACTTAATTTTTTATAACAAAGATCTATTTGATGAAGCCGGTGTAGAATATCCATCTAATGATTGGACAATTGAAGAATTTGTTGAGAAATCTAAAAAATTAACTGATAAAGATAATCATCAATACGGGTATAATACAAGACCATGGATAGGAACACATGACCTTGCTTATATTTATGCATATGGCGGAAAATGGTTTAATGAAGACCAGACTGCCGGTGCTGTAACTGATCCTGGAACTGTAAAAGGTTATCAGTTGATTCAGGACTTAATTAACAAATATGAAGTAGCACCTTCTCCAAGTACTTCAAGCCAGCAGGCAGGAGTATCATTTGATTCAGGCAATATAGCAATGAACTGGTCTGGAACCTGGGATATCCGAGGAACAGAAACTAATCCTTCCAAATGGGACTTTAACTGGGGTGTTGCTTTGCCCCCGAAAGGACCTGAAGGACAATATCCTGTAGTTATCAGTAATAACTGGAGTATTGTTTCACGTTCACAAAGAAAGGAAGAAGCATGGACTTTCTTGAAATGGTGGAATAGTGAAGAGAATCAAATCTATCTAGCAGAAAATGGCGAGTTGCCTTCTAATGTTTCTGTAGCAAATGAACATGCTTTTAATCATATGAATAAAGCTGACAGAGACACAGTTTTTGAAGCTGCTAATACAGGAGTCTCCCGTCCAACTAATGTTCCTGTCTGGGCTAAAACTGAAAGAGAAGCTAAATCTTTTAGAGATCAAATTCTATTAGGTGGAGAGACAGAAACTATTTTGCAGTTAATGGAATTAAATATAAACGATATCTTCAAAGAAAATAATAATTAAAATATGTAATAGATGAAACAATATTAGGTAGCAAATAATGCTGATAAATAATGTAGTCAAGTAATAGGAATTAATATAGTAAGTATCACATCAGTAAAATAATGTAGTTAAGATATTGAAAAGCATATAATAAAGATAAGACAAATAATGAAATAAAGATACCGGAATTGATAACGCAAAGACTATAGCAGGGAATTTAGCAAATTTAGTTAAGCAAGCCCTTTAAAGGGCTTGCTTAATTAAAATAATAACTAAAAAAAGGAGGAATACTGTATGAAAACAGGAAGAGGAAGTATAAGAGATGTAGTTGTGGTAAGCTGTAAAAAAGGTGAAGATTTACTGGAATGTCTGGAAAAAGCTGTGGAAAAATATGATATTGAACATGGGTTAATCCTGACTGGTTATGGTACACTGGATAAAAGTAATACACATATGGTAACTACTACTGGTTTTCCTGTTCATGAGCATTTTGAAAAAATGGAGCAGGCACTGGAAGTTATTTCACTTGATGGTATTATTTCTTCAGGTGATATTCATGCACACATTGTACTATCAGATACCGAGCAAGCTTATGGGGGTCATCTGGAGCCGGGCTGCAGGACTCTGTACTTATGTGAAGTAGTAATTGGTATTTTAGATAATATCAAATTAAGTCGTGAAACTGATGAAAATGGACTGAATTTATTAGATATTGAAGAATTAAATTAATTATTTTACTATAATTGATAGATATTCAATGAAACAAATTCCATAAAGCAAAAAAGCAAACCCGAGGATAATGGAGGTAGTAAGATGGCTAGTTTAAAAAAACATTTCCAGGTTGATTTTCAATCCGAAGCAAATAAAGAAGCGGTGGTAGTAACTGAAAATTGCCGTTTTAGTATACTGACATCTGAGTTAATCAGGATGGAATATGATCCAAAAAAAGATTTTGATAACCGTCCCAGTCAGGTATTCTGGAATAGAAAGCAGCCTGTACCGGAATTTAGTGTTAGTACAAAAGATAATAAAACTATTATAGAGACTAAAAAACTTAAATTAGTTTATCAAGAAGATGACCAGGGTTTTACTGCAGACAATTTAAATATTGATATTAAAGATAGCGGACAAACCTGGTATTATGGTGATGATAATCCGGGTAACTTAGGGGGCACTTATCGAACACTTGATGCTGTTGATGGTAGTATACCCCTGGAAAAAGGACTGCTTTCAAAATCAGGATGGTCTATAGTCGATGACAGTCAGAGCCTGGTTTTTAATAATGATACGGGATGGCTGGAATCCCGGGGCAATGACAGCCGTTATCAGGATTTATACTTTTTTGGATATGGTAGGAATTATCCTAAATGCTTACAGGATTATGTACGGATAGCCGGCGAGGTACCGTTGATTCCCCGCTGGGCACTTGGTAACTGGTGGAGCCGTTACTGGGAATATTCTCAGAAAGAGCTGGGTCAGTTAATGCTTGATTTTGAGAATAAAGGTGTACCCCTGTCAGTTTGTATAATTGATATGGACTGGCATATTGTTGACAATCCCTATACCCGCGGTTGGACCGGGTATACCTGGAATAATGATCTTTTTCCAGAACCTGAGAAATTTATTGAATGGATTCATGAAAAAGGTCTAAAAACAGCTCTAAACCTTCATCCGGCTGATGGGATTCATCCACATGAAGCAAACTATCCGCAGATGGCTGAATATATGGGTCTTGATCCTGAAGAAAAAGAAGCTGTAGAATTTGACATAGCAAATCCCAGATTTATCAATGGTTATTTTGAAATCATGCATAATACTATTGAGGATGAAGATGGAGTGGATTTCTGGTGGATAGACTGGCAGCAGGGTGAAAAGACTAAACTGGAAGGTCTGGATCCTCTCTGGGCTTTAAATCACCTTCATTTTTATGACCTTGGTAGAAATGGTGATAAACGTAATTTTATTTTCTCCCGCTGGAGTGGTCTGGGCAGTCACCGTTATCCAATAGGTTTTTCTGGAGATACAGTTGTTAGCTGGGATTCACTGGCCTTTCAACCTTATTTTACAGCAAATGCTTCCAATGTTGGTTATGGCTGGTGGAGTCATGATATAGGTGGACACTGTATGGGGCAGGAAGATGATGAGCTTTATGCACGCTGGGTACAGTATGGTGTATTTAGCCCAATCATGAGGCTTCATTCAACCAAAGATGCTTATATGGACCGCAGGCCCTGGGGCCATGGCCAGGATGTTTTCCAGGTAGCCCGAGATGCTATGCAGTTAAGACATGCACTTATACCATATCTTTATACAATGGCCTGGGAAAATCATAAGACTGGTATACCATTAGTACGACCTATGTATTATTTTGATGAATGTGAGGAAGCTTATTCCTGTCCTGATCAATATTATTTTGGAACAGAAATGATTGCAGCTCCTTTTGTCAGTCCAAAGGATGATGAAACAAATCTGAGCAAACAACTTGTCTGGCTGCCGGAAGGAAAGTGGTTTGATTTCTTTAGTGGTGAATGTTATCAGGGTGACAGCTGGTATGCTGAATATGGTAACCTGAATGATATACCATTATTTGCCCGCCAGGGCGCAATTGTACCTATGGGGCCAATTGTTGAATGGGGTGGAATTGCTAATCCAGAAAGCCTAAATTTACACATTTTCCCTGGTGCAGATAATAGCTTTGAACTCTATGAAGATAATGGTCAGGGCCAGGATTATCAAAACGGTAAATATGCTGTTACACTTTTCAAACAGTGTTGGCGCCAAAATGAATTAGTTTTTGAAATAAAGCCCGTTGAAGGTGATTTGACCTTATTACCAGAAGAAAGAGAATATAAGCTCATTTTTAAAGCTGTAAAAAAACCTGATACTATTAATATATTTATTGGTGATGAGGAAAGAGAAATTGATTATCATTATAATATAGGAACAAGAACCTTAACATTAAAAATCAATAAACTGGATTATGATACAGGACTAAAAGTATCTGTTAAAACCAGCCAGGATAGTCTTATTGCCCGGGATGATTGTCGTATGAAAAAAGCAAGAAAGCTATTGAAGGCTTTTAAAATGAAGACTGCTGCTAAACAGATGGTAGAAAATGATATAAGGGAAAATCTGGATCAAAAGCCGGATTATTTACAGCGTTTTGCTTCTGTTATGACAGATAAACAGTTACTGGCTTTAATAGAGACTCTATTGCAAACAGGTGCTGTCCATATAAGCCGGGGAGAAATTGATAAAATTGTAATCTGGAATAATAATAATCTGGATAATATAAGATATAATTTGGCTAAATATTCGTTATTCAAAGCTCATCCAAGGAAAGAAGCAGAAGGAAAAGTAGAGAAAGTTGAGCCTTCTATGATATTTGATCTGGACAAATTGGATGGATACTTGTGGGATATGAAGATTAATTTTGCTGATATTGTAACATTGGATTATAAGTAAAATATTCGGTTCATTAATAACTAAACTATTTTTAATGAGTATAATATAGTAGAAAAATTAAGCAATAAATGAATATAAAAGAGTAATAAAAGTAGAAACTAGAGATATAAAAGATGCTAAAGAAGATGTTAAAGGGGATGGTGTTATGTCAGAAATAAGAAAAAGTCCTGTTACCGGCAGTCACGTAATTATTGCAGCAGAAAGAGCTAAACGGCCTTATGATTTTAAAATAAATGAAAAAAGAAAAAAGAGGGACTTCTGTCCTTTTTGTCCCGGGAATGAAAAAGAAACCCCACCTGAAGTAACAGCAGTTAGAAATAATGGCTCTGCTGTTGATAGTGAAGGATGGGAAGTACGGGTTGTTCCCAACAAATTTGCTGCAGTAAAGAATGATATAGAATTCGAGTTATGTCGGGAAGGAATGTTTAGTTATTATACCGGAAAAGGTGCAGCGGAAGTAGTAATAGAATCACCTGAGCATAACCGGGGGTTTGGTTCACAAAATCCTGAACATATTTTAAAAATAATTAATATTTTAGAAGAAAGATATAATTTTTTAAAAAAAGATAAAGACAATGAATATATTCAGATATTTAAAAACTACGGCTCCACTGCTGGTGCTTCACTGGAACATGCACACTGGCAGATTATCACTACCCCCTTGCTTCCGGCAGTAGTAGAGAGAGAAATAGAGGGTATAAACAAATATTATAAAGAAAATGATAATTGTGTTTTTTGCCAGATGATTGATGATGAAAAAAATGACGGCAGTAGGATAATTAAAATAAATAATAGCTTCACTGCTTTTGCTCCCTATGCTTCCAGAAATCCTTTTGAAGTTTGGATTGTACCGGAAGATCATAAAAGTTGTTTTGGAACATTGAATAATGATGTGAAGAGTGATTTAGTAGAAATACTTAAAGATATAGTCTCTGTATTTGAAAATAATTTTAATTATCCCTATAATCTTATTCTTCATACTGCACCTAAATCTATTAACCAGAATGATTTTCACTGGCATATAGAGATATTACCAAGGTTATCGATAGCGGCTGGATTTGAACTGGGGACCGGTATGTTTATAAATCCTACTCCACCTGAAATAGCTGCCGAATCCATTAGAGAAAGGATCTGAAGTTATGAGTTCACAGTTAAAGATAACACTTGATATGCTGAAAAATATCATAACACAGGACTCCTTTAAAAAATATTTAAAGAATGCCCGCTGGTTTGGTAAAAAAGCAAGTATTGTTGATGATATTATTATAAAGGATTATAGCAGCTTTACTGCTGCAGAAGATAATCACAGCTATATTGTACCGTTAATCTTATCTATAATATTTAAAAAAGAGAAAGAGAAAAGCCTGTATTATTTACCAGTTTTAATCAGTAAGCAGAAGAAAAAGGCACCTGTTCTGGGTAAAATTGATGATTTTACTGTCTATGATGCAATACACACACTGGATTATAATAATTTGTTTGATAAAAGTATTTTTGATAATAGAGAAAAAACTCTGGAAAAAGGCGGTCGGGTGAAATTTCATTCTTTTTCTGAAAATGAAGTCACCAGTTCTAAGTCTTTGACAGATGTGTCAAGTAACAGTCTGACCCTTATTGAAAAGGATATGATTGTAAAAACATACCGACATCTTGATGCAGGAACCAATCCAGATATTGAAATAAATTTATCCCTTTCTAAAGAAACAGATTTTAATAATTTTCCCAGGATTACCGGTTATGTAACCTATAATAATAGTCAAAAATATTATCTGGCATTAATACAAAATTATATTATTAATAAAGGTGACCTCTGGGCCTGGACTGAGGATTTTTTAGATAATTATTACCGGGGAGTTATCAATAAAGAGAAGACTTATGTCAATGATCATGCTGATAATTATTATAAGGATATGAAAAGCCTTGGTTCAGTTATAGCTAGATTACATCTGGCACTGGCTGATATAAAAAAAGAGCTTTTTTTACCGGAATCTTTAGGGCATAATGGGATAAAACTACTGGTAAATAATATTACCAATTCATTTAATAAACTTATCACATATATGGAAGATAAACAGCTAACAGGTAGTATCAAGGAAAATGTGGAAAAGGTTATAAAATCCAAAGAAAAGATATTAAAAATACTTGATTATGTAATGAATTTTGATGGTGAACTTGGTCAAATTATTAGAATTCATGGGGATTTACATCTGGAGCAGATACTTAAAACCAGAGATAGTTTTGTTGTACTGGATTTTGAAGGAGAGCCGCTTAAAAGTCTCGCAGATAGGAGATGCAAGTATTCTCCCTTAAAAGATGTTGCCGGTATGATACGTTCTTTTAATTATTCAGGTTATTCAGCTTTATTTAATAAATTGAATATAATTGAGTCTGCCGGTAAAAATTATGATTATGAGGAGATATCTAAACAGCTGGAATCTACTCGAAAGGACTGGGAACAGACTGCTGTCAACTCATTTTTAGAAAGCTATTTTTATGAAATCAAAAAATCAAACCCAGACCTTGTACCCCAGGGAAAAAATCTTGATTTATTACTGGCTGTTTTTAAGCTAGAGAAAAGTATTTATGAAGGATTATATGAGGTAAACAATAGGCTTGAATGGTTGAAAATACCCTTAAATGGAATAATAGAATGTTTAAATGATTTTGAAGGAGTGATTGATAATGAGTGATACAAAAGTAACAGTACTTACAAAAGAATATCCACCCTATATATATGGAGGTGCTGGTGTACATGTAGACTATCTGACCGGTTCTCTTAACAAGTTGATGCAGGTAGAAGTAAGGACATTTGGTGATCAGAATGAAGATGTTAATGGTATTAAAGTAAAAGGTTATCAACCTTGGAGTCAGGTGGAAGAAAACAAAGTTATTAACCCTCTTTCTGTAGACCTTTCTATGGTAAATGATCCTATAAATTCTGATGTGATTCATGCCCATACCTGGTATACATTTATGGCCGGTGTGCTGGCTAAAAAATTGTATAATATGCCGCTGGTGGCAACTGTACATAGTTTAGAACCACTTAGACCATGGAAGGAAGAACAGCTGGGTAATGGCTATTTTGTTAGCTCCTGGATGGAAAAAACAGGACTTGAAGCAGCTGATAAGATTATTGCAGTTTCTGGAGAAATGAAAAATGATATTCTAAATCACTTTGATGTGGGGGAAGACCAGATTGAGATAATTTATAATGGTATTGACCTTAATCAATATAGTTATACAGACAGCATCACTTATAGACAAAAATATAATATAGACACCGAAAAACCCTATATGCTTTTTGTAGGCCGAATTACCCGTCAGAAGGGGATTATTCATCTGGTAAATGCTATTAAAGATATTAATGATGATGTACAGGTAGTTCTCTGTGCCGGGGCACCTGATACTGAAGAGATAGCCAGGGAAATGGAAGAAAAGGTAAGACAAATCCAGAAAGAAAGGGAAGGAGTTATCTGGATTGAAGAAATGGTGTCTAAAGAAGCAGTAATAGAGTTTTATTCTAATGCATCTGTCTTTGTCTGTCCATCAGTTTACGAGCCTTTTGGTATTATTAATCTGGAAGCTATGGCCTGTGAAACAGCTGTAGTTGCCTCTGCTGTTGGTGGTATTAAGGAAGTAGTAGCAGATGGAGAGACCGGCTATCTGGTTGATTATAAACCATCTGATGACAATACAGGTGAACCGGCTGACCCGGAAGAATTTTCACGTAAATTAGCCAGTAAGATAAATAAAGTTCTGGATGACCCCGGGCTGCAGAAAAAATTTGGTCAAAATGGACGACACCGTGTAGAAGAGTGCTTCAGCTGGGATAGTATTGCCCAACAGACCATGGAAATGTATGAAAGCCTGCTTGTATAATTTCTAACAGGTTATACCTATATAATTATTATAAATTTAAACTATTATAAAAGCTGCTATTTTTATAGCAGCTTTTATTTTATTAAGAAAAATAATAAATGACTGATTATAAAACTGTATTAATACTTACTTTGTGGATAAAACTATATATATAAAGTATATTAGGGAGGTTGTACAGATGGTAGAAAGGTTTTCTGACTGGGATGACTGGAAAAAAACTCTGGGACAGGCAGTAGAGCTGGGGAATACTGTCGGTATGAGTGATGATACCATTGTTGCTGTTGGTAGTAAAATAGGTGATTTTCTCGATAGTGTAATAGATCCTGAAAATAGAGAGCAGCGTGTTATTAAAGAACTATGGGATGTAGCCACAGAAGAAGAACAGAAAGCACTGACAAGTATACTGATAAAAATGGTTAAAACTGAAAGAGAACTTGATAAAGCAATGAAGAAATAAGAACTTTAAAAAATAGAGGTGAAATAAAAAATAAAGGCAGGTAATTTTCAAAAATTACACTGCCTTTTTTGTGTATTTTAGAAGATTAGAAATATATTAGAAAAAAAATACAGGAAAACGATTACTCGGTGAAAATACTATTTCTGTAAATCTAATCAGCAGTAAAAATTCACTTGAATATCAATAATAAAACTGATATTATTAGGTAGAAATTATTTGTTAAAAAATGAAAAAAGGGTGGATACATATGAATAATAAATACTTTAAAGTAATAATTGTTATACTGTTTTTTATGCTGGCTGTTGGTTTAGCCTTGTTGGGACTTAGAACTCCCAGGCCACTGCCTTCTTCAGCAGCCAGAGATGTATTTTCAGCTGAAAGAGCTTTAGAACATGTAAAAGCAATGGCGCGGGAACCACATCCTACAGGTTCTAAAGCCAATGATGAAGTAAGAGAATATATTGTAAATGAACTTGAAAGTCTGGGATTGACCCCTAAAATTCAGACAAGGCATGTAACCGGAAAAAATTATACTGGATTAGTAAAGAATGTTATTGTTGTACTACCGGGAAGAGAAGCTGATAGCAAAGATAAACTGGCTATTGTCAGTCATTATGATTCTGTAGAAAGCGGTCCTGGAGCCAGTGATGATGGTGCTGCTGTGGCTGCTATGTTGGAAACCTTACGGGTATTTAAAAATTTACCTCAACTCAAAAATGATATAGTGTTTTTGTTTACTGATGGTGAAGAATTGGGTTTGCTTGGTGCTGAACAATTTGTAAATGCAAACCCACTTGCTAAAGATATTGCCTTTTTGTTAAATTTTGAAGCACGAGGGACAGCTGGCCCTTCTCTTATGTTTGAAACCAGTAGTGATAATGGTAAACTAATTAAGGAATTTGCCAGCACTGTCCCCTATCCAAATGCAACTTCATTAACCTATGAAATATATAAAAGAATGCCCAATGATACTGATTTTACAGTCTTTAAAAACGAAGGGATACCCGGGATGAATTTTGCCTTCATTTTTGAGGGATATAATTATCATACAGCAGATGATAATCTTGATAATTTGAAACTGGGAACAATTCAACACCATGGTTCATATGCTCTAGCTTTATTAAAACATTTTGGGGATATAGACTTGAAACAGGTAGAATTGAAAACCGAAAATCGTGTTTACTTTGATATAATGGGTAAATTTTTAATACACTACCCTGTATCCTGGGTAATACCATTTTTAATAATAACTGCATTATTATTTGTTTTCTTTGTTATTTATAATACTAAAAAA
>JBMCBT010000007.1:0-42205 GCA_048623215.1 Halothermotrichaceae bacterium | reverse complement strand
TAGTTTCAGTAGTTTCAGTAGTTTGACTTGTAATAGCCTCCTGCTGATTATAATGGAAAAAATAATAAGTTCCTCCTGCCCCTAAAATAAGAACTACAACTGTTATAACGATTATCCATTTTTTGCTCAAGTTTTATCACCACCATTATCTTTAAACTTATAAAAAAGCTGAATATTTAACTCTATTTTGTCATCATTTGGCTTTATATCAAGCTGTTCATAGCTAAATCTTGTTTCCATCTCTTTAAGTCTGGACAAAAACTTTGAAGCACTATTATAAAAACCCTCTATAGACATTCGGTATTTTACTCCACTATCTGTCTGGTTAGGATTAAATGATAACAATTTTGTGCCTGTTTCCCTGGTAATATCATTTATAATTTTTAAATATTCTTCTGGATTTATCTCTTTATACTTATCCTCACTGTCCTCAATATATTTTAGTGTATTATATTCTTCTTTCAATTCAGGTATTTTTTCTATCATACTAATCGTAGTTTCTAACTGCTTCTCATTTAATGCGAGTTCTTCTTCTGTCTGTTTTATTTGTGTCTGGATTGGTGAATATAGATAAAGATAATAAAATGCAAAGACCGCTCCCAGTGCCAGAACAATAATCATATTTTTTTCGCGATTTGAAAGCCTATTCCACATTATTTACCACATCCCTACTTATATCAGCCTGTACCTTAAACGTAGATAAGTCTCCATGGTTTAATGAAAGAATAGAAATATGATCATACAAATCTGATTCTTTCAAATTATTAATATAGGTAATGACGTTTCTATTATCGGCTGCCTCTCCATCCATGATTATATTATCCGTTACTGTAAAACTTAATAATTTCATCTTACCTGTTACCAAGTACTCCTGTTCTTCAAGCAATTCAGCCCAGTAATATCTGTTTGCTTCAAGCTGCTGCTGTTTTTCCTTTAGTAAGGCTACTTTTTTATTTAAAGAAAGATATTCATTTTTTTTAGGCTGCAGCATCTGTATTTGCTTTTCAATACCTTTTATTTCATTGTTCATCGAAATGATTTTTTGATAAGAGTTAAAATAAATAGTTCCCAGAACAAACACAGTAATTAAAATTGAAGAAACAGTTAAAATACTTGTAAAATTAATTTTTTGAAAACTACTAGGCTCAGTAACTAAATTAACTCTCATCATTTAACACCTCACTAATACCGAGACCGATTGCTACTCCAAAATCTTCTTTAGAAAAATCGATATGATTAATAACTGCACCGGAAAAAGGATCAATTATATCTAATTCCTGTTCAACTTCTTCTTCAATTATATCTTTTAACCCCTTAAGCTTTATACCGCCGCCTGTTACAAAAATTCTATTAATCGGGTTATCACGATTTTTCATTGTATAGTAATCAAGAGAACGATTAATTTCATTGGCAAGATTATTAGCAATAGATAGTAAGAAACCCCCATCTACACCACCACCAGCCACCTGGCTTAAGGCAAAATCTACTGTAAAATCTGAATTTTCATTACTACTTAGCTCTTCTTCCAGGCCACTTTCCCGTTTATATTCCTCAGCCTCATTATAATCCATATGTTTTTCTTCCATTAATAATCTTGTAAACTCTTCTCCACCAGTATCTATTGTCCTTGACAAATATATATTTCTACTATCACCTACAGTTATAGATGTATTAGAAGCACCAATATCAATAATAGCATTTATATCCTGGCATAACCCCTGATACTGCAATAATGATATCAGTGCCATAGGTTGTACATTAACAACAGCCGGTATGATTTCTAATTTTTTTAATGGATATAGAAAGCTATCTATAACCTTGTCTGATACAGCTACCAGTAGTACTTTTAAATTATCTTCATTTTCTTCTACAACAAGATAATCTATCGATGTGTATTCAACTGGAAAAGGAAGATAATCTTCTACCTCCCATTTTAGCGCTTCTTTTAGTTCATCTTTGGACATTTTTGGAACTTCTATATTTCTGATTACCAGATTTTTATTTGATACAGAAGTAATTACATTATCGGGTCTAAAGCCCATCTCATTAAAAAGCCCTTCTAGTTTGTTGGTAACCAGTGAAACATCAATAATTTCCCCATCTTTGATAGTATCTATTGGTAGTGTTTTTTTTCCTATATTTTGTATTAGCAACTCTTCATTCTTTTTTTTCATTCTGACTATTTTAATACTATTGGTTCCTATGTCTACAGTTGTAATATCTTTGCCTCCAAAGAACATTGCATCACCCCATTCTATTTCTTTTTATATGAAAATTTTTAATATAATAAATTTAAAATCATCTTACCATAAAATATCATAATAACAGCAGCTGTAGAAATAAATGTACCAAAAGGTATTTTATATTTTCTGGATACAACACCACCTACCATCAAAGGTATCATCACTATGATTCCTAGAAAAGACCCAATAACAATACTGAAAAATGTATACTGCCAGCCCAGGAAAACACCAATCATAGCAACCAGTTTTACATCCCCCATACCCATACCCTGTTTAAAAAACAGAGCAAAAATAAATAAAAATAATGAAGGGATTAACATTCCCAATAAAGCCGATGTAATATTTATATGTATGCTAAATAGAGCACAAACTAAACCTATTATAATACCGGGAATTGTTATTTTATTGGGAATAATATTATGTTTCAAATCTATAAAAGCAGATATAATCAATAAGGAAACTAAAACTAACATAAGAAAATATTGATAAACAAAACCATATTGTATAAACAAAAATAAGAACAAAATACCTGTAAGTAGTTCAACTAAAGGGTACTGTAATGAAATCTTTTCTTGACAATATCTGCATCTTCCTCTATATATCAACCAGGAAACAACTGGGATTAAATCAATAGCTTTTAATCTGGTTTTACACTGAGGACAGTGTGAGCCTGGTAAAACAATGGATTTGTTTTGCGGTAATCTATAAATAACAACATTAAGAAAACTTCCTATAAATAATCCAGATATAAAGATTAGCAATTCTATTATCATTTCAACACCAACTTATGTGATAGTAAATTATCTTATATGCTAATATTTTTTTCAAATATCTTATGGTGGAGTAATAACAATTTCTCCTGTAGTTTTAATAGTTACTGTATATGATCCTGTTCCTTTTGGGTTTTCAGGCCATTCCTGGAGATATTTTTCCCAATTCTGACCGGAACTACCGTCCCATTTCTCGTCAATCGTAGGCAAACCATTTTCAGTAATATACATAGAAGCAGTATTTTGAAATGCTTTTCTATTAGCTTCATCTACACGATTTGCCGCCCGGGTTCTCTGGCTCCAGACACGTAATCCTGCTAAAGTAACTAATATAGAAATTATTAAAATAACAACCAATAATTCTATTAATGTAAAACCATCATCTTCTTTAGCCAACTTTTCTATAGACATAAAATCCTCCAGTCAAGCAGGTTTAAGAGAGGGAGATATCTCCCTCTCTATAAAACACTCCAGGAAAATCTATGGAGTAATATCAATTTCACCATCAGTTGCAATATCTACTTCATAATCTCCGGCACCAGTTGGATTGTCAGGCCATTCCTGTAGATAAGGTTCCCATTCAGTACCACTACCATCCCATGACGTACTAGTACCAGGATTTTCTGCATACCACATGGAAGCTGCACTTTCTAAAATCCTTTTATTGGCTTCATCAGATGAATCCTGTGCAGTTCCTGTAACCCCACTCATTCTCGGCAGAGCCAGTGCCACCAGTATACCAAGTATTGCAATTACAATTAAAAGTTCAATTAAAGTAAAACCATCTTCATTTTTCATTCTAAAGATATTCATAATCTCTCCCCCTTATATTTTTTTAAAACATAAACAAAAAGTACTTTTTTTTATTTTTTATCCCCCCCTTTTTTATATATGTTTTCATTTATTTTGATATTTAGAGCTGACTGTATATTTCAAACATCGGTAATATGACTGAGATTACAATAAAACCAACAACCACTGCCATGCCTGCAATCATAATCGGTTCTATTAAGGATATACTGGAATCAATACTTCTTTCAACTTCCTGTTCATAAAAATTCGATAGTTTATCAAGCATTTCTTCCATAGAACCAGTTTCTTCACCAACTCTAATCATCTGTATTACCATACTGGGAAATAATTCGTGATCAGCTAATGGTCTGGAAAATGGTACCCCTTCTCTAATTTCAGACCTGGCATCAGTTAATATTCGGGCAAAGACTTCATTTCCCACAACATCTTCCACAATAGTTAAAGATGCCAACAAGTCAACACCACTATCCAATAGTGTAGATAAGGTGCTGGCAATTCTGGAAATATATACCTTTTTCATCATTTTGCCGATTATTGGGAATTTTAACATAATTTTATCAATATTATATTCACCTGTAGGTGTTTTTTTGTAATTATAAAACAGTAATCCGCCCAAAGCAATAACAGCAATTAAAATATACCAGTAATTCTGTAAAAAATTACTTGTCCCCAGTAAAATTCTGGTTGGTAGAGGCAATTCCCCTCCTAAAGATGAAAACATATCTACAAAAGTAGGTACAACTTTAACCAGTAACACCAGAACAACTATTACTGCAACTATCATAATTGTAATTGGATAATATAGAGCAGATTTTACTTTACTATTTATTTCATCCTGTCTTTCATAATGTTCAGTAATCTCCAATAACACCTGGTCTAGTACACCACCGGATTCACCGGCTCTAATCATCTGACAGTATAATGGTGGAAATACTTTTGGGTGCTGCATGAAAGCTTCTGACAGATCAGTACCGGTTTCAACATCTTCGACTACCATTCCTAATGTTTCTTTCAATGTTTGATGGTCTGTCTGCTCCCTGATAATATTTAGTGCATCAATTAAAGGGATACCTGCATCAATCATGGCTGAAAACTGCTGACTGAAAACAACTAAGTCCCTTGTCTTTACACTTTTTTTAATATTTAAAAGTTCATTAACATCTTTTCTCTCATATTTCTCTTTTATATCGGTTACATAATAACCTTTTTTCTTAAGCTGTTTAACAATCTCCTTAGGTTCGTCTGCTTCCAGACTTCCTGATATAACATCCCCGCCTCTACTGCGTGCTTCATAATCATATAATGGGGCCATCTAATCACCTCCACATCAACCCATTCGGGAAATTCTCTTTTTGACATATTCTGGATTATTGGATCTTCTTAATATTACCTCAAGCTCTACCAGACCCTCTTCATATAGTTTTACCAGGTAATTATCCATAACTATCATTCCAAACTTACCACCTGTCTGCATTACTGATTCCAGCTGCTCAGGTTTACTTTCACGGATTATGTTTCTAACAGCCGGTGTCCCAATCAACAGCTCCATTGCTGCTACCCGCCCTTTACCATCAGACCTGGGTAAAAGCTGTTGTGAAATAATACCATTTAAAGTAGCAGCCAGTTGTACACTGACCTGCTGCTGCTGGTGAGCTGGAAAAACATCAATTATACGGCCAACAGTACCGGGTGCATCATTTGTATGTAGTGTAGCAAAAACCAGGTGGCCGGTTTCAGCTGCTTCCAGTGCTATAGAGATAGTTTCTAAATCTCTCATCTCACCTACCAGAATTATGTCTGGATCTTGTCTTAATGCTGACCGCAGTCCATTAGCAAAACTCTGTGTATCTATTCCAACTTCCCGCTGATGAACAATACATTTCTTATGATGATGTAAATATTCTATAGGGTCTTCCAGTGTCAAAATATGACACTGGCGATTTTCATTTATCTCTTCTATCATTGCTGCCAGTGTAGTAGACTTACCACTACCGGTTGCACCAGTACATAGTATTAAACCACGCCTCTGCAAGGCCAGTTTTTTTAAGACCGGAGGTAATCCCAGCTCTTCTATCTTCGGTATTTTAGAAGGGATTACACGGAAAGCTATACTGATAGCCCCTCTCTGATAAAAGGCATTTACACGAAAGCGGGAAAATCCTGGTACACTATAGGAAAAATCAAGCTCTCCATCCTCATTAAACATAGCCCACTGCTCTTCATTCATTAATGTGCGTGCTATCTGCTGCATATCATTGAAAGATAATTTGTCTGCTGACTGACTGTAGATTCGCAACTTGCCTGCATACCTTACAATAGGTTTAGAATTAACTGTTAAATGCAAATCAGAAATAGCATCATCCGAGACTACTGCTTTCAATAACTTCTCTATCATAGTGCTGATATCCTCCTTTAGATAATAACTCTTATAAGTTCTTCATATGATGTATAATGATTTTCAACTTTAACTAACCCGTCTTCTTTCAGAGTTTTCATACCGTGTTTCCTGGCAAGTTGTTTGATTTCCTGTTCATTTGCTCCATTAATTATTAATTCTTTAATTCCCTGGTCTACCATTAATATCTCATGGACAGCCATCCGGCCGCGATATCCAGTAAGATTACATTTTTTACATCCTCTGGCTCGATAGAGAACCTCATTCTCATCAATACCCAGGGCAGTTCTTTCCTGAATTTCTGGAATATATTTTTCTCTACAACTTTTGCATAATCTCCTGACAAGTCTCTGGGCTACTACACCAACTACTGTTGAAGCAACCAAATAAGGAGGAACACCCATATCTATAAGTCTTGTTATTGAGCTTACAGCATCATTTGTATGTAAGGTGCTTAAAACAAGGTGACCGGTAAGTGCAGCCCGTACAGCAATCTGGGCTGTTTCTTCATCACGTATTTCACCAACCATAACAATGTCTGGATCCTGTCTTAAAATTGACCGTAATACTTTGGCAAAACTTAATCCTGCTTTAGGATTGGCCTGTACCTGATTAATACCTACCAGTTGATATTCAACCGGGTCTTCTATAGTAACCAGATTTTGCTCTACATCATTCAAATGGTTTAATGCTGCAATTAAAGTAGTCGACTTACCACTACCAGTAGGTCCAGTTACCAGAATAATTCCGTGTGGATTTTCAATCAGCTCCATAAAGTTTTGATAATTTTGCTCACTGAAACCCAATTTATCCAGGTTAATAAGACTGTCATCCTTATCCAAAATACGAATAACTATCTTTTCCCCAAATACTGTCGGTAGTGTTGAAACACGCATATCTATCTTTTGTCCATTGGCATCCATTTCCACCCTGCCATCCTGCGGAATGCGCCGCTGGGTAATATCAAGGTCGGCAATTATTTTAAAACGTGATATCAGAGCAGCCTGTGAATATTTCGGGACAGTCATCTGCTGTCTGAGCACACCGTCTATTCTATATCTTACTCTCATTTCTTTTTCCTGTGGTTCAATATGTATATCACTGGCACCAGCCTGAATAGCCTGTGATATTATAAGATTAGCCAGGCGGACTATAGGAGCATCATCAACCATCTCACGTAAGTCATCAATTTCTGGCTCTTCTTCTCTGGTTTTAATTTGATAATCATCAAGACTGGCAAATATTTCATCAGTTTCTTCTTCATCAGGTGAGTATATTTTTGAAATTGCTTTAGAGATAGCTTTTCCAGTAGCAATCCGTGGTTCAACCTTTAATCCAGATGTCATTTCTATATCATCAATTGCCAGTAAATCTGTAGGGTCTACCATAGCCATTAATAAATTATTTTTGCTTTTTTCCAGAGGTACTGCTTTATATCTTTTAGCCATACTTTCCGGTACATAAGTAGAAAGATGTGGGTTCAATATATAATTGTCAAGATTAACATGTGGTACACCTAATTGAAATTCCAGTGCTTCTATCAGATCCTGTTCTGAGACATAATCTAAATCAACCAGAACTTCACCAAGTCTTTTATCACTATTTTGTTGTTTTTCAATAGCATTTTCCAGCTGTTCCTGATCAATTAAATTATATGTTAATAAAAGTTCACCCAGTTTCATATGATTATCTTTTGCCATAGTCACCACCCTTGCAGCTTATCTTATTAAAATCATAATTTTTTTAATATTTATATAAAAATAAATTTGTGTTTCAAGCCATCTAGAAGTATGTATATACTTATATAATTTTTCTATTTTTTGACTGTTTTAATTATGTATTATTAATTATATATTCTTTATATTATATTATATTCATTATATTCTTTAATTATATATTCTTTATATCCTTGAAAACTCCTGCATATTAAAAGGTTTTTTTTATAAATATTACCATAATACTAATTTGTTCATGTGCATTTTTTGTTTTTTCTGTATTTTATTTTACAATTTTTTTAGCTTTAGAATATAATTATACCACATTTTGGTATTGATATCAATACCTGTCCAGATTTTAAAAGACTCCGCCCCTTGATATAATAACATATTTAATCCATTCATTGTCTCAGCATTTCTTTTTTCAGCTTCTTTCAATATTGTCGTTTTAGCTGGATTATATACCAGGTCTATAACCAGCGTGCTTTTTTTTATTCCATCTAACTCTATAACCGGCGCTACATCCGCCTTAGGGGCCATACCTACCGGTGTAGTATCAATTACTAAATCTATATCTGTAAGTAAATGTTTATATAAATCAGTATCCAGACTACCAGTCACAAGTTTTACACTGTCATAATACTGTTTAACTATTTTTGCAATTTCATCAGCACGTTTCGCTGTCCGGTTAATAATAGCAATCTCTTTTATACCCCCAAGGCAGAGGGCAAACACAGCAGCTTTGGCTGCACCTCCTGCACCGATTATCAGGGCTTTTTTATTCTTGATAGTAGTATTACCATCTACTTCTATCATCCTTTTTAGACCAGTAATATCTGTATTATATCCTTTTAAAATACCATTTTCATTCACAATTGTATTAACCGCACCAATCTTTTCTGCAAGAGAATCCATTTCATCCAGATATGGTATTACCTTTTCTTTATAGGGTATAGTAACATTGACACCGCGAAAATTAAGTGCTTTTAAACCCATAAGAGCCTGTTTTACATTCCCAGGCTCCACAGCAAAAGGTAAATATACATAATTTAAATCATATTTTTTAATTGCCATATTGTGTAACAAGGGAGATAATGAGTGTTCAATAGGATATCCTATTAATCCTAAAATACCTGTCTTTATATCTATCATTTTTCCTCCTTTAGAGATTAGAGAATAGTCTGCAGCTTTTCACCCAGACTCTTTTCATCCAATAGAACTATTTTTCTTTTATAAATTTTTATAAATTCTTTATCAATAAAGTTATTAATCAATTTAGTAACTGTAACCCGGGATGTACCTATTAAATTTGCAATATCCTGGTGTGTCATAATTAAATCTATCATTTTACCACTTTTTACATCTATACCAAAGTCTTCTGCAAATCTCACTAATAAACTGGCCAGTCTTCCTTCAGCATCATGGAAAACAAGTTCTCTAACCTGGCCTGTCAAAAGCCTTGTTTTTCTAGAAAGAGCCTGTATTATCTTAATTGCAACTCCCGGCTTTTTCATAATTATTGATTCCAGATCCTCTAAAGAAATAATAACCAGGCGGGCATCTTCCATAACTTCAGCAGTAATAGGATGGCTGTCATCATTAAATAGTGAAATTTCTCCAAAAATATCTCCCTGCTGTAAGATGGTTATTGCCTTCTCTTTACCATCTGGTGACAGCATAGACAACTTAACCCTTCCCTCAACCAAAATATATAGTTCTTCATTTTCACTTTCTTCAAAAAAAATAATCTCATTTTTATGGTATTGTTTTTCATAAGCCATTTCACAAATTAGTTGAACTTCATTCCATTCCAGTTTTGAAAAAATCACCAGTTCTTTTAAGCATCTTTTTACTTCCTCAGTCATTATTACTCCTTTCAGAACATTCACTGCATACACCATAAAACTTAATTCTATGTTTACTTATTTTAAATTTGTATTCTTTTTCCAGGTCTTTTTCAAATTCTTCAAGTTCATTATCATTAAACTCTATAATTTTACCACATTTTAAACAGATCAAATGATGGTGATGATGCCCTTCTATATTTAATTCATATCGGCGGTAATTACTATCAAAATCCAGTTGATGTACTATATTTAATTTAGACAATATTTCAAGAGTTCTATATATAGTTGCCAACCCCACATCATGATTAATATCTCTTACTTTCTTATATAATTCTTCAGCACTATAATGTTTATTTTGATTATTAATTAATACTTTGATAATATCTTTTCTCTGAGAAGTAACTTTATAATTATTCTGACTGAGCTTATTGGCCAGCTTTGTATAAATTTTATCATTCAATTTAATCTTCCACCTTTCATAAATCTACATACATTTTAACAATTTTATAAAAATAATACAAATAAAATTACCTGATTGTTTAAAAAAAGTTACAATTTGCTATTGACTAAATACATTAATCATAGTATAATATTTTTGTCGATTTGTTGTCGAATATTGTAATAAGGGGAGGAATTTAGCATGAAATCTACTGGAATCGTTAGAAAAATAGACGATCTGGGCAGGATGGTTATTCCTATTGAATTAAGAAAAACCATGCACATTAATAAAAAAGATCCTATGGAAATTTATGTTGATGAAGAAAAAATCATCTTAAAAAAATATGAACCTGCCTGTATTTTCTGTGGTAATGCAGATGAAACTTTTGAGTTTGAAGGAAAAACAGTCTGTAGTGAATGTGTAGAAAAAATGACTAGCAATGAATAAATAATAATTGCATTGCTACATAAATTAGCACCCTGATATATCAGGGTGCTAGTTTTTTTATATTACTTGTTTTTATTATTTATCATACATAAGAAAAACTCATAATAAGTTTTTTTATAATTTTCCCATACAAGTAAATATACCCTGTACTGACCAGGCTAACTATTTTACCGGGCAAATAAATGACTTCCTATTTTTTTTACTACAGGACGTCTTGATATCCAGCTTAAGTTTGTAGCTACCATTGGATTATAGAAAAATAATGAATTCGAAGTAGGATCATATCCCATAAGTGCAGCTTTAGCTGCTTTAATGGAAGAATTAGTTGGATAGAGATTAGCCTGTCCATCTAATAGACAGCTAAACTGTCCTTTTTGAGTTGCTACTTCTCTAATGCTATCCGGAAATTTACTGTGCTCCACTCTATTTATTACTACAGCTCCAACACCTACTTTGCCTCGAAAGCTTTCACCTCTGGCTTCACCATGGATAACACGCGCCAGCATAATTAATTCCTCTCTGGAAACATTCATTCTACTGACCAGTTCATCCTGTGGTAATATATTATAAGTTTTCTTTCCTGCTATACCATCAACAGTTAATCCATTTTTTGACTGAAATATCTTGACAGCTTTCATAGTATTAGAACCATAAATACCATCTATCTTTCCTTTATAAATAGATAATTTTCTTAACTTCTGTTGAAGCAACGCCACATCTACACCTTCATCACCTTTTCTTAATGTCCTATCACCTAATACTAAATTATAATTTGTTTCTGCTTCAACTTTAACTATGTAAAGTAAAAGAAACACCAGCAGTATTATAGTAGTGATAAACTTTTTGCCATTCATGTTTCTTCCCTCCTTTTAAAAAAAATCTTCTCAAGTAAACGCATGATTTTTGTTGTGATAAATTCTTTTTTACTCATCGGGTCTACCAGTATTGTTTTATAACCCATTCTGTTACCACCAAAAACATCAGTAAAAATCTGATCACCAATAACAGCTATTTCAGTCTTTTTAAAATCCAGCGATTTCTGTGCCAGTTTAAAAGCTCTTTTAGTCGGTTTAATAGCCTGTCCAAAGGCAGGCAGGCTTAATTTATCGCTGAAAAATTGTACTCGTCTATCTGTTCCATTAGATACTAAACATATATCAAATCCTTTATCTTTAATACTTATAAACCAATCTGCTACTTCCTCTATTACTTCCTCTTCTGTCCAGGGAACTATAGTATTATCAATATCACAGATTATTCCCTTAATTCCTTCCTGTTTTAATTTATCAAAATCAATTACAAATATATTTCGATAATATAAATCGGGCTGTAATTTTGTTATCACCTTATGCACCTACCATTACTTCATTATTAACAAATAATCATACTTTTATCCATTTTTATTATATATTTATTATATCATAAAATAAAAGTAGTGTCATGTCAAATAAAAAATAGACCGGATTCGGTCTATTAATTAAACAGTCTTGATAGTTCTTCAACGGCTTTTTTTTCAATTCTGGATACATATGACCTAGATATACCCAGTATTGCAGCAACTTCTCTCTGTGTAAGCTGTTTGCCGTCAATCAGGCCATATCTTAACTCCAGAACTTTTTTTTCTCTATCTGTCAAAGATTTTAATTTATGATACAACTTTTCTTCATTGATAGTCCTTTCTACCTTGCTAATGACAGAATCATCATTAGATTCCAGTATATCAAGTAGTGTTATTTCATTTCCCTCGGTATCTGAACCGATTGATTCCTGCAGCATTATCTCATTATTCAACTTTTTGGTTGACCTTAAATGCATCAAAATTTCATTTTCAATACAGCGAGCAGCATAAGTTGCCAGTTTTGTCTTTTTACTGCTATCATAAGTATTTATTCCTTTAATAAGCCCAATGGTTCCAATAGATATTAAATCTTCATTATCAGTCTGTGTATTATCATATTTTTTTACTATATGAGCAACAAGCCGCAAATTGTGTTCTATTAAAACACCTCTTGCTTCATCATCTCCATTCTTCATTAACTTTAAGTATTTAGCTTCTTCTTCCGAAGAGAGGGGTTCAGGAAAGACCTTACCATTTCTTATATAAGAAACTAAAATAAGATACCCCTTCAACAATCCTGTTAAAAGTGATATCAAAAAATGTTCACCCCCTAAAATAGGCTCTAGACTATATATATGAGGTGAACACTCAAAATGTGTTTATTATTTTCAATTTATACTTTTAATATGTGTAAATTATTAATTTAAAGCTAAATTATATTTATTAAAAATTTATTTTAATATATTTATATCAATATCCTTCTTAAGACCTTCTATGATATCTATTACATCAGTTTTAGTACCTTCAGTTACATCAAGATAAATTAAACCTTTTTCCTTTTTGTCTACTGATAAAACAGCCAGTCCTTCATAGGCTTTAATTATCATATCAATAAAGACAATTTCTTTTGGAGGTACTTTTACTTTGATTTTTGTAGTGTCAGTCTCACTAAACATTACTATTCTCCTGTTTTCTTCTTATTATATAATAAGGTTTAATATTTTTATTTACAGGTATTCGTATTAATTCTTTAGGATGTGGAGCTTCTTCAACTTTTTCCCCTTTAGAATTAATAATATATTTTAAATCCAGTTCAAATCTCTCCATATCAGGGCCCATAATCTCCAGTCTGTCACCTTTAAAAAATTTATTGCGGACTTCAACTACGGCTTCCCGGCTTTCAGCTATATATTCTCTAACAATACCCATAAAATCATAATTTCTTTGATAGGCTGAGGTTCCATAATTATGAGCATCAGCAGCTGGTGCTGAAACAAAAAAACCAGTGGTATAATTACGATGACTTACCTTTTTTAATTCTTCCAGCCACTGCTTTTCAAAATCAAACTTATCAGGATTACTATAATAAGCATCCAGTGCCTTGCGATAAACACTGGTTACTGTAGCTACATAGTGTAAACTTTTCATCCTTCCCTCAATTTTAAGACTATCTACTTCTGTCTCCATAATCTTATCGATATATTCAATTAAACATAAATCCTTGGAATTCATTATATATGTTCCATTTTCATCTTCATAGATAGGATAATATTCCCCCGGTCTTTTTTCCTCCATTAAGTGGTATTTCCAGCGGCAGGAATGTGCACATTGTCCCCGATTGGCATCACGATTTACCATGTAATTGCTCAAAAGACAGCGTCCTGAATATGATATACACATTGCACCATGTATAAATATTTCCAGTGAAACATCTGTATTTTTCCTTATTTCAATTATTTCTTGTTGTGATAACTCCCGTGCCAGTATAACACGCTCTACACCATGGTCTGCCCAGAAGTTTACACTGGCCCAGTTAACTGCATTAGCCTGAGTACTCAGGTGAACCGGCAGCTTAATTTCTTCTTCTTTTAAAATATTGAGTATACCCGGGTCAGAAATTATAAGAGCATCTACACCTATATCTTCCAATTCATGTAAATACCTGTCCAAACCATCAAGGTTCTCATTGTGTGGAATCATATTTACTGTAAGATATATTTGTGCATTATGTTTATGGGCAAAGTTTACCGCCTCCTCTAATTCCTCTATAGTAAAGTTATCAGCACCTTCACGCAGGCCGTAACTATGGCCGCCACAGTAAACTGCATCTGCTCCATAAAGAACAGCAATTTTTAACTTTTCAAGATTACCAGCTGGTGCCAGCAATTCAACTTTATTACCAGTCAGCTTAACCACACCCTTTTATATACTATAATTTCTAATTAAGGCAGCTTAACACTTAACGCTACACCATCACCAATGGGAATAACACTGGACATAAGCTGCTTATGTTTCTGTATCTGTTCAAGATATTTGCGTAAACTTTTAATCATTGTTCTATGTTTATGTTTTATCTTATCACCAGAATTAACTAATCCTCTATAAAGAACGTTATCTGCTGCTATCACACCATTTTCAGGAACAAGTTCAAAAACTGCTTTAAGGTAGTCAGGATACTGCCCCTTGGCTGCATCTATAAAAACAAAATCAAACTTCCTCCGTAAATATGGAATGATTTCCAGTGCATCACCTATTTTAAGGTTAATTCTATCAGCAATACCATAGTTTTTAAAATTAATCCGGGCTTCATCAGCCATCTTTTCATCTATTTCTATTGTAACTATCTCCACATCCCTGCCAGCCGCTTCAGCCATCAAAATTGAAGAATACCCAATAGCAGTACCCAGCTCAAGTATCCTGATTGGCCTATTCATTTTTATTAATATCTGTAAAAAATGAGCAACTTCTGCTGTGATAATAGGAATATAATCTCGGGCTGCTCTTTCTTCCATCTGCAGTAAGTATACATTTCTTTTACTTGCTTCTGTATGAAAATTCACTGTGTCTTTATTATATATTTTATCACTCATAATATTCTTCACTCATTTTATTTTGGTAATATATATGATCCTGATAATTTTCTGTAAATTTATGGCTGCCGTCTTCCAGGGCAAAATAAAATAAATAATCTACTTCAGCAGGAGCAAGTGCTGCCTTAATTGAATTAATACCTGGACTACAGATCGGCCCTGGAGGCAGGCCATGATTTTTATAAGTATTATACCTGGATTTGATTTCCAGATCACGGTATAAAATTGTTTCTTTTCTATCAGATAATATATATTGTATACTGGCATCTATCTGTAACGGCATATTTTCTTCTAATCTATTATAGATAACAGCTGCAATCAATGGTTTTTCTGCTTCAATTTTTCCCTCTTCTTCTATTAATGAAGCAATAGTCAACAGATGATAGGCATTGAAGTCATTATTATCATTATTAATTAAATAATCTAGAGATTGTTTTTTAAATTCAGCCAACATGGCTTCCAGTATTTGTTCAGGGGTATATTCTCTGGGGATTATATAAGTATCCGGATATAAAAATCCTTCCAGACAATACTTTACATTTTTCGGTTTGTTATCAATAAAATTAATTTCCATATTTTCTGCAGTTTCAAGGATTTCTTTTTTAGTATATGGTGTTTTCTCAGATAGTTTTTCAGCTATCTCTTTTAATGTAAATCCCTCAGGTATAGTAATTTTAAAGGTAGCAACCCTTCCGGCGGCCAATTTATCTATTACTTTTATCATATCAGCAGATGAATCAAACTGGTAATATCCTGCTTTCAACATGTTTTCCTGTCCTCGTAACCTGAGGATTATATTAAACAATAATTCTGATTTTATTAACCCTTTATCATACAGTAGTTCTCCAATTTCAGCACTGGTAGTTCCCTGATGTATCTGTAATGTAACTAATTCATTGTTATTATGAATAGGTACAAAAATAAGATGATTAATAAATAAAACAATTGTCATCATTATAATTATTAAAAAAAAGAATATACCTGCTTTTTTCATGTTTTTATCCCCTTGATATAATTATAGATATTCCTATTATATCAAAGGTAAGTAACTCATGCAATAAAAAAGACCTCTCTCATCTTTCTATTATCAGTATTCCTTCAACAAAGAAGTTATACTGTCAATAAATGAGAGAAGTCTGTTATCAATTTTATTTTGGATTATGAATATATATACTCCAGTAATCTATCTCTTTATGCCTCAGCATAAGCTTTTTTTACTTTTGCAAACTCTTCGTCATCTTCAATAACTGCCAGTACTTCTTCCTCGCCATCTTTAGTTAATTTTAACACAAAAGCTTCAGCATCCTGATTGTCTATCTCCTCTGAGGGAACCAGGATTAAATATCTTGTATTATCAAGTGTCAGTTCTTTTTCTATTACATATCTATCTTCACCACCATCATTATCAGCAATTACCAGTTCACCTTCTGCTTCATCAATCCAAAATTTTCCTTCATCAGTCATTATTTTTACCTCCTTATTGTTTTTGCCTATGTTTTTTTCTGTCCAGATAACCCTGTAGAATAACAGCTGCAGCCAGCTGGTCTACTACCTTTTTTCTTTTTTTTCTACTAAGATCAGCTTTTATTAATATTTTTTCTGCCTGTACTGTCGATAATCGCTCATCCCATGTCTCAACAGGCAAATCTATCCTCTTTGATAAAAAGTTAATAAACTGCTGTGTTTTCTCAGCCCTGGGGCCAAGAGTACCATCCATATTTTTCGGCATTCCAACAACAATTTCTGATACCTGATATTTTTTTATGTAGTTTTTAATCTTTTCCAGATCTGAGGTCAAATTATCTCTCTTTATAACCCCTTTGCTCTGAGCAGTAAGTCTTAAAGCATCACTTACTGCTATACCTATTGTTTTATCACCAAAGTCCAGCCCCATAATTCGCAAAAGTTTATACCTCCATTAATTGTTAAACTTAAATACTTTCATATCTTCAGGTTCCTTTATCATTACATTAATAGCAAAACCAAACTCCGGCATATTAGCTGAATCACTCCTGATAGTATAATCCTCAATTTCAGTTATTCCCTCCAATATTTCTTCAGCCTTTTTCAGATTAAGCCCCATTACTTTTCTGGTAATTCCAGCCGAATCAATAATAGGAATAACCGGAGCTAATAGTTCTATCTTTATATTATAATGGCTGGAACTAATTTCTTCAAGTTTAAGTGCACTAATATTAATACCAGAACTCATAAGTTGAACATTGTTCGGCATTCTTTCTTTAAAAATACCAGTAACCAGACGGTCTAACTCACTATTTTTTATTAAATAACCACTGGCAGTGATAACTGCCTCAGCAGTTAAAGTATCTGTACTATCTCCTGACACAGCATCAAATTTGAACTCAGGCTCATTAAAAACTATATTTTCCTCTATTAATCTGTAATTACCACCATGTTGTTGATAAACTCTGGTTATTAATTTGCTTTTTAATTTCTCTTCAAGTAATTTTTTTAATCTATTAATATCTTCATCTGATACAACTGAAAGTCTTTTGTCTTTACCCCCGGTTGTTGGTTCAGAATTTATAACATGTACATTGTCTATTTTCTGGTTTAATTTATTAATTTCACCAACACCTAAATTACCACTACTTCCTTTTTTTACAGCTTTTACTTCAACTTCAACCTGTCCGGCTTTCATACCGACAGGTACATCCATCAAATAATCAATTTTTAAAGGAGGTACTACTACTTTTGCAGTTGTTTTAAATTTAATGCCTTTATCAGTAGACACAACTGTCCCTTCCGGTATATTAATGGACTGATTTTTCTCATTAATAAATTTAACCTTCCCAGAAGCATAAGTCTGTCCTATTAGACTGGCACCACTTGTTTCAATTGTTTCCTTATCTGTCAACTCAATATTTGTTAAATACAATGGTATAGTCTTATTATCCCAGTCAATTTTTGCTATATCAGCATTTCCTTGTATTTCCACCTGATCTCTTGCCTGCTGGATCATCGGCTGTACTTCAATTACAGCAGTAGGGTAGAAAAAATATAAATATGATAAGCCCAGTATTAAGACCAATATAAATAAAGCAACTATTTTAGATAACTTACTTTTCATTTTAGTATTAGAATCTTTTTTCGAGCTTTTTTCATAACTATCAGTATCATCAAAATTCTGTTTTTCTTTATCATCTTCCCGCCCGGCTGCAGTATCTCTGGCTGCTGAGAAAGGTGTATCTATTTTTAAAGCACTTAAGTCTGGATATATTTTAAACCCATTTTCTTCTGCTTTACTAATAACTAATGGATCAGGATTTACAAATACTATTTCTTTTTTATATTTATCTGCATATTTTCTTATTAATTTTAGATTAACTGCACTATTTAAAATAAGAATGCCATTATGCACAACCAGGGCTAATTTACGGGCAGGTGTTTTGCGAATTGTGTTAATTAATTCATTAACACCCTCTTCCCTGTCTATATAAAATATTCTATAACCTCTGACTCTCAAAATCCATCAATCCTTTCTGATTATTCCCCCGACAGGCACCATAAAAAGATAGAGCCTTTGGTGTTGTATGATCAACATCTGTCAGATAATTATTTTTATCTGCTATTTCAGTCATATCATTACCTTTAAGAATTGCAATATTGGGATGTTTTTTAAAAGGAAGTTCTTTTTTTAAACTCAAATTTTTAAAACCTTCAACCAGTCCTTTTAAACCACTCCCCCCACCACAAAAATAAATATTTGAGGGAAGCATTTCACCCTGAGCAAGGTCTTTCAATGATAGTTCAATTCCCTGATAAAGGATATTTAAATCTCTTTTAATCAGTTTATTGATTATATCACAATCTTTAATTTGCTGCCCCTGTGAATATTTTAATTTCAATTTCTCGGCTTTTTTTAAACCTATATTCAAATTGGCAGCAATTGATCTGGTAAAGGCCCTGCCCCCCATAGCAAACATTCTGGTACCTTCTATTCCTCCATTTCTGATCAGGGCAATATCAGTTGTGCCTCCACCTATATCAATAATAATTGCCCCAAATTCATAGGCTTCATTGGTCAATATGCTGCTGGCAACAGCATAGGGTTCCGCTACTGTCAGTGCCAGTTTATAACCAAGTTTACCTGCTATGGTTTCGATAGCTCCTATCTGAACCAGAGGAGCAAAAGTATAAAAGATTATTACATTTATATTATTACCTTTAAATTGATAGGGATTATTTACCCTATATCCATCCACTTTAACTTCTACAATTGCATCCTGGATTAACTCTAATTTAACATCTTTAATCCCTGTTTCCATTTCAGCCATTTTAACCGCCTTAGCATAAGCCTGTTCCCTACCACTAATAACAAGGTCATCTATTTCCTTACAGTTTATTTCTTTATTGGGATTTTTACGCTGAGTATCAATTGATATTAAAACACCTTTTACAAATTCACCGGCAATACCTGCAGCCATATCCTGTGGATAATGTGGTGTAGAACTACAAGCCTGCTCTACAGCTATTTTTGCTTTTTCAATAACACTATTGATATTGGTAATAGCTCCACCATCCATACTTCCATAATTCTGTTTTGCTCTACCAAATCCCAATATATTTTTTTCGCGATTATTATATTCAACCATAACTGCTTTTAAAAATTCTGTCCCAATATCCAGAATAAGCCGGTATTTAAAATAATCTTTTCTTTGTCCTTTTAAAAACATATCCAGAAAACCCATATCTAACCCTCCATAAAGTTATTATTGACATAATTTATATAAATTATTACCAAAATAAACTATTTATTTAAAATATAGAGCAAAGTCAGTATCGGATAAAATAGGATAGTAGCTGCTGCTACAATTCCAGAATCATTGACAACCATTGCTGTCAAACTACCTGCCAGACACCCGTAAAAACCTGCAGTAAGAAATGGTTTTGAATTAAATAATTTTTTAAACTCTGGTCCAGGTCGTCTGACCAAAATAATAAGATAAATAATAAAAGCTAATACAACTCTCGTCCAGATTGTCCAGCGTAATAGCTTAAGATTCATTTTAAGTTTTCTAAATATTAAGAGCCAGATACTTCCCCAATCTCCCTTTATTATTTTACTGACAGCCTGGCCGATATGGCTTCTCACCCCAAATAGACCTGTAAAATCTATAGTCACTATTAATAAAAACAACAAAATAGCTATAGCAAGGCTCATCCAGAATTTTTCTTTATTTATATTAAAAAAAGTAATTACCACTGCTGTTAGCGCAGTTACTGTACCACCAAAGTTAGCACCAAGATTAGGAGCCCCAATAAAATAGATAAAAATTAAAGTAAGTAACGGGGTATTTTTCATTATTTTACTAGAATTATTTATTTTCTGCCTGTCCTGTTTAAGTTCCAGACTACCTGTAATTCCTATTAAATAACATCCTATATAAAAGCCCATATATTCATTACCAAGACCATAATACCTTGCCCCAATAATTGAAGAATATCCCAGTATTGTATCTGATAACAACTGATATCCACTTAATAAATCATAACTAATTATCAGCAGTAAACTCCAGTTAATAACTAAAACGCGCATTAATTTATTGTCTATAAATTTTAAAATTATTATTAATTCTACAGAGGTTAACAATAAAAATATTAAAATAAGGTATATTAAAGAAAAGATATTAAGTAGAGAAATGAAAATATAATTGATTGGTGTTAAAAAAAGTGATAGTAATAGGTATTCAAAGAAATAATCAAATATGATTAATCTTTCTGCTTTTTTCCAGATGCTTTTTACAATAGCAAGTATAATTAAAATCAGTTGAAAAAGTATAAATACCTTAACCATAAAAGGGCGTATATTGGATATAAAACTTATTCGCCTATTTAATAATATCATCCTATCCCAGGATATATTCTTGCCAGTAAAATCTATTTTATTTAATATATTAATAGTACCAGTCTTATCTGCAAAGTTATATTTAAAAATGGTCAGCAAATCCGCTATAGTAGTAACTCCGTTTTTTCGTGTAGAATCAGTTTTTATCCAGCCCCTTCCAGATGAACCTCCACAAAAAGCAACCCAGCTTAATTTTTTTCCTTCAGTTAATGCTTGATGTGATGGGGTAGGTATAATGAGTCCCAGCTGTGTCTTATTTAACTTAACATCTTCAATTATAAAACCTATAAACTCATCTATTTTTTTAAGAGCTTTTCTTTTATAACTTAAAATATCTTCTTTAGACAGTAAGCAACTGTAATTATCAATACGTCCAATATCTCCTGTTTCTATAAATAATGCATCTACTTTTCTTTTGTAGATATTATATTTATTTTTTAATATCGTCCAGTCTGTTTCATATTTCCAGGGGTATTTATTATTAATTTTTAAAACCCCCTTACTGACATCAGCAAGAGGGACATATCCCTGTTGATTCATTACCATAGTTAATATATTTTTTCCTTTTTTATCAATTGTATCACTATTACCCAGTACTCCTATTTTTATCTGATTATTATCAGCAAATTTTCCCAATTTACCTATATCAGCATGATAGTAAGTGTTTTTATTAACTTTTTTTAAGTTATCAATATTTTGTAAAAAGGACGGCCCATCTACAGTCAGTTTATATGTATTTGTTTTACTCCCCTGGCAACGATTTCCTGAGCCGGCAGATAAATAGGTGCTTTCAGAAGTCAAATCATCCGCAGTCCGGACATTCATTAAACTAAAAGCACCTTTTTGTTGAAGTTTATTTATATTTGGATAGTTTTCAATATCAAATTCCTCTATTCCCAGTCGGTCAATTACTATCCAGATCAGGTCAGGGCTCTGTTCAGCACTAACAATACCGGAAATCAGAAATAACATAATCCCAGGAAAGATAAGGATATAAGACTTTTTGAAAATCAATCCCATCTTCCTTTCCAACTAATCATCCAGATTATTATCTAATACAGTCATCTTTATTAAAAACTACTTATCAAGATAATTTTTTAACAACTCTTCCAGGATTTCATCTCTATCGATGGTTCTGATCATAGTACGTGCATCTTTATAACTGGTTATATAGGCTGGATCACCTGAGAGTAAATAACCTACAATTTGATTAATAGGATTATAACCCTTTTCCTTCAAAGCATTATAAACATTTTGTAGTACATAACCTGTTTCGCTGATTTCTTCTTTATTAATTTTAAACCTCATCGTCTTATCATTTATATTGTCCTCAGGCATATAATCACTTCCTTTTTTCTGTAAGGAATTTAATCCCAGAATCATTTTTCATCCTTAATTATATATTCTTTATTACTGTAAGAATTCCTGTTTTTATTTCAATTAAATTATAATAAATTTTTTGCTTCATCAAGAGCCTGCTGAATTTTGCTGACGTCTTTACCTCCAGCCTGCGCCATATCAGGACGGCCGCCACCGCCGCCTCCTGTTATTCTGGCAACTTTTCCAATGATTTTACCGGCATGATATCCTTTATCAACAAGATCTTTCGTAATTGATGCTACAAATAATACTTTGTTTTTCAAATTTGAAGCAAGTACTATTACAGCTGAGTCTAAATCTTTCTTTAATTGATCTGCTAGTTTTCTTAATCCTTCATTATCTATATCCTGTAGTTCAGCTGTTAGTAGAGGTATTCCATTAATTTTTTCTATATTAGTAAGTAGAGTATCTGACTTGGAATTAGCAAGCCTATCTTTTAAGGAGGTAATCTCCCTTTCCATTTCTTTCTGTTTAGTAATCAGGTTATTTACCCGATCAACAAGGCGGTCAGATGATGTTTTAAGAGTATCCGCTGCTTTGCTGATAATCATATCCTGTTTATTTATAAATTCAAGAACTTCCAGACCGGTAATTGCTTCTATTCTGCGGATACCGGCAGCAATACTGCTTTCATTAACAACTTTTAAAAGGCCTATTTCACCGGTAGTTCTTACATGGGTTCCTCCACAGAGTTCTTTACTATAATCTCCCATAGTAACCACTCTAACTTTTTCTCCATATTTTTCATCAAACAAAGCAGTAGCTCCTATCTCTTTAGCTTTATCCGGGCTAGTTACAATAGTATCTACATTTAAATTATCTAATATAATTTTATTTACTCTATCTTCAATTTCATTTAACTCTTCCCTGCTAACAGCAGAAAAATGGTTAAAGTCAAAACGTAATCTATCCGGCTCTACCAGTGAACCTGACTGATTAACATGTTCACCCAGCACTTCTTTTAAAGCTTTATGCAGTAAGTGAGTTGCAGAGTGATTTCTGGCAGTAGCCTTTCTTATATCACTGTAGACTTTAGCCTCAATATTAGCATTCCTTGATAATTTACCTTCTTTTATTTCTACCTGGTGAACAACTAAATCAGCTTTTTTTCTGGTGTCAAAGACATGAGCCAGAGAATCTTTAATTCTCAGCAGACCTTTATCACCAACCTGTCCACCACTTTCAGCATAAAAAGGAGTAGTATCCAGTATTACTTCACCCTTTTCACCTTTTATTAAAGTATCAACTTCCTCTCCATTTTTAATAAGTGCCAGAACTTCTGCCTGACAGGCATATTTATCATATCCAATAAATTTGATGTTATCTATATTTTTCTTGATATTATTATATACTTTTTCTTCTTCCGGACTGGCAAAGCCAACTTTATCCTGGGCATTACGCGCTCTTTCGCGCTGTTTTTCCATTTCCTGGTTAAAACCTTTTTCATCAATTGCAAAACCATCTTCCTCAAGAACATCTCTGGTCAGGTCAAGTGGAAATCCATATGTATCATAGAGTTTAAAAGCACTTTTTCCTGATAACTTTTTCTGATTATTATCTTTCATATCAGATATCATTTGATTAAGTATATCCAGTCCCTGATCCAGTGTCTGTAAAAATCTTTCTTCTTCTGATTTAACTATCTTTTTTATATGTTTTTCTTTTTCTTTCAATTCTGGATATCCTTCCCTCATAGTCTCAATGACCACCGGTACTATTTTATACAAAAATGGTTGATTATAACCCAATTTTTTTCCATAACGAACAGCCCTGCGTAAAATACGCCTGATTACATAACCACGGCCTTCATTACTGGGCATAGCCCCATCAAAAATAGACATAGTAATACCCCGAACATGATCAGCAATAACTCTAAAAGCAGTCTTTATAGTACTATTTTTCATATACTCAATACCTGTATCATTACTAATAAATTCTATCATGGGATAAAGCAGATCAGTTTCAAAATTTGAATCAACATCCTGCAGTATTGAGGCGACCCTTTCCAGACCCATGCCAGTATCTATATTTTTACTGGGAAGTGGTAAATACTCACCACCTTCTGTTTTATCATACTGTGTGAAGACCAGATTCCAGATTTCTAAGTACCTGTCACCTTCTCCTCCTACAACATCTTCCTTGCTGGTACCATATTCCTCACCACGGTCATAATGAATCTCCGAACATGGTCCACAGGGGCCTGTTCCAATTTCCCAAAAATTATCCTTTTTACCCATTCTTAATATTTTTTCTTTATCAACACCAATCTGATTATGCCATATATCAAAAGCTTCCTCATCATCTTTATAAATCGTAATCCATAATCTGTCTTCATCTAATTTAAGGATGTCTGTTACAAATTCCCATCCCCATTTAATAGCTTCTTCTTTAAAATAGTCTCCAAAGGAAAAATTACCTAACATTTCAAAAAAAGTATGGTGTCTATCTGTTTTACCAACATTCTCTATATCATTTGTTCTTATACATTTCTGGCTGGTAGCAATCTTCGTACATGGAGGCTCTTTCTGTCCATTAAAAAAAGGCTTAAATGGTGCCATTCCAGCATTTATCCAGAGTATGCTGGGATCATTTTTTGGTACTAATGGAGCACTATCAAGTATTAGATGCTCCTTTTCTTTAAAAAAATCTAGATATGCTTTACGCAGTTCATTACCGGTCATTTACTAATCCCCCTTAAATATATAAGCATTTATGTAGTAATATAATTTTAATTATTACTTTTTTTATCAATTTTATAGTTATAATAAATAATACTAGAAATAAGATAATTTGTCAATTATATCGACTTAACCAAGTATATTTTTGAAATTGTGAAAACAGAATATCGGTAAATCTTATTTATATAATCTATAATATATAAACTTAAATATTACCTTAATACTCCCTGCAGCCGGTACTGCAAATAAAATACCCCAGATTCCGAATAATTCTGCACCTGACAGTAATGCAAAAATAACCGTCAAAGGATGAAGTCCAACTTCTTCACTCATTATTTTAGGACTAAGTACACTGCTCTCAATCTGTTGAATGACAAAAAACAATATTATTACAGCAAGTGCTTTGCCAGGTGATGACAAAAGAGCAATAAAAGCAGCTGGAATGCCACCTATTATCGGCCCTATATATGGAATCATATTGGTTATACCAGCAAACAAACCCAATATTAAATAAAATTTTATATCGAAAAAAAATAACCCAATAATACTTAATAAACCTACAAAAATACTTAACCATAGTTGTCCTCTTAAATAACCAACAAATATTTTATTAATTTCTGTTCCTAATTCCAGGAAAAACCTTCTTTTTTTTCTGGGAACTAATCTTAATATATTTTTCTTGATTTTATTTAAATCTTTTAATAAATAATAAGTAATTATAGGTGATATGACTAAACAAAATAATTTCGGCAAAATATTTATTATTAACTCTGTACTTTTTTCAATAAATGTTATTATATTACCTTCAACTTTAGCCAGAATCCTATCAATTACTTCCTTTATTATTGAGGGTAAATAGACTCGATGATACTCTTTAGTTAATCTTTCTGTATATTTATCTATATATTTAATATAATCCGGTATTACTTTGCTTAATTCTTCCAGTTCCTTAATAAATACCGGTAACACAAATATTGTAAATATCAATGTTATCATCAAAAAAATAATAATCATTATATATATTGCCCAGGTTCTTGTTATATTTCTTTTGCGTAAAAAGGATACCAGTGGATAAAATAAATAAGATAATATTATACCAAAAATAAATGGTATAAGTACTATTTTAATATTTATTAAAAAATAAAATATGCCCCCTAAAAAAAGGAGCATAATTAGTGTTTGAACATGCTTTTTCTTGAAATTTATCACTCAATTTCATCTCCTACTGTATACTTTCTTCCCTTAATTTTTTTAAAGCATCTTCAAGTTGAGCTATCTTTTTACCAAAGTTTAATTTGCCACTGGTCTCCTTTGATATAGACTGACCTTCTTTTTCAGCTTTCTTCTTTACTTCATCTTTTGGATTTCTAACCTCTGCTTCAGTCATATTATTTTTTTCTTCATCATTTTTTTGATTTCTTTCCTTACCTTTTTCTTTATCTTTATCTGAACTTTCTTCTTCCTCCATGTCAGTTTGTAATAATTTAGCTACAATACCGTCATCCTGGTTTTTTTGGCTGTCTTCTTTTTCATTGTTTTTATTTGCTTTATCCGCTTTATTTTCTTTTTTATTTTGCCCGTCTTTATTACCCTGTTTATCAGGGGTAGATGTTTTTCCTTCAGTATCTTTCTTTTTAGTAATATTTCCAGTACTGGCTTCTACTTTGTCTTCAACCTCGTCAATTTGGTTTGCCAATAACATTGCAAAAGTAACACCCAATAGACCCCCCAGCACTAAACCAGACCAAAATTCATTTTTATTCATCAGTAATTACCTCCGGGTTATATAATCTAAGATTATTATTCCCCGGTATTAAAATATTTATTATCACCTAAGATTCCAGACAAACCTTCTCCATCTCCATCAATACCGACATAGATTTCAGGGACTCTCCCCAATATTACAACTTCTGTAACCGGTACTTCTGCCGGTATGGTTAGTGTTTTATTTTGAAAAGGAACAATTAACTCTACTTCAACAGTTACATCTAGATATATTTTATGTCTGGTTTGATTAATACCAGCTGAGGTAAAATAATCTTTTATTTTTGGTGGTTTTGTATAGCCAATTGGTACTATTTTCGCTTTCAAATCCGGACCTAAACCTGCCAGTAGTTCTATCCCAAAAATTTTAAATAAAGGAACTTTTATTATTCGCTCATCTATATTTTCCAGTTTATTTTCGATATTTAATGAGACTTTTGAGGTAAAGTTATTTATATGGTTTATATTGGGCTGCATCATTACAATTTGGTCTCCTTTTTTATTGTAAACACAGTTTATTATATCCTCATAATGTACTGTTCCTGTTTCTTCTTTAACAGCTGTATTTATAGCTTTTGATGCCATGCGGTAAGCTTCAGCTTTAGCAATACTTATAAACACAGGAGTAATAGTTTTATGAAATATGGTGAAGACAATTAACAAAAATAGAATAAAACCCAGTATTATTTTCCATCCAGTACCGATCTTTCTGAAAATAAACAAAAAAATCCCTCCCAGCTATTATCTTATGCAGCAGGGAAGGAAATTGTGCTAATGTATATCAAAGTTAAAAAAATGTTGTGAGAATACTTAAACCAATTTATCCACTTTATTTTTACTAAACAAGCTTGATTTCTGCAAAACGTCTTTTGCCTATCTGGATAATCATACCATCTTCAACTTCGATATCCAGGTTAATCTTTTCGTACTTTTTATCATTAATGGTGACTGCACCCTGTTTTATCATGCGGCGGGCTTCACTGTTGCTGCTTAGAAGCTCGGTAGCAGCAATTAGTTTTACGATCCACATTTCACCATCTTCTAATTGCTCTTTACTTATCTCTACTACTGGAATATCTTCCGGCAAATTACCTTTGGTAAATACATTTTTAAACTCAGCAGCAGCATTATCGGCAGCACTGCTGTCATGATATTCCTTAACTATATTCCAGGCCAGTTTCTTTTTATATTTCATAGGATTAACATCATCCTGATTTAACTCATTTTTAATACCATCTAACTTATCCTGGTCAATATCAGTCAAAAATTCAAAATATCTTGTAATTAGCTCATCAGGTAGAGACATAACCTTACCGTACATATCTGAAGGTTTGTCATTAATACCTATATAATTATCAAGACTCTTACTCATCTTATTTACCCCATCTAATCCTTCCAGTATCGGCATCATCAATACAACCTGGGGTTTCTGGTCATATTCACGCTGTAAATTTCGTCCTACCAGAAGATTAAAGCGCTGATCAGTCCCTCCAAGTTCTACATCGGCCTCAATGGCTACAGAATCATAACCCTGCATTAATGGGTAGAAAAATTCATGTACACTTATTGCCTTTTCATTTTTAAAACGGTTGGAAAAATCTTCTCTTTCAAGCATTCTGGCAACAGTATATTTTGATGAAAGGTCAATAACATCAGTAAAATCAAGCTTACTTAACCACTCACTATTAAAAACCAGGTTGGTTTTATCTTCATCCAGCACTTTAGCAAACTGCTGTTGATAAGTGCGGGCATTTTTCTTGACTTCTTCTTCAGTAAGCTGTTTTCTGGTCTCAGATTTTCCAGTTGGGTCACCTATACGGCCTGTAAAATCTCCAATAATAAGATATACTTCATGGCCTAAATCTTGAAATTGTTTCAATTTCCTTAAAACAACAGTATGTCCAAGGTGTATATCTGGTGCTGATGGGTCAAGTCCTAACTTTACCCTCAACGGCCGTTTTTCTTTCTCTGCCTCCTTTAATTTTTCCTTAAGTTCTTTTACGGATATTAAATCTTTAACTCCACGTGTTAATATTTCTAACTGTTTTTCAATATTCATAGCTATCTTCATCTGGTCAAAAACCAGACTTCCTCCTTTCTTTTTATCCTATTATGTAAAGTTTTAGAAAAACAAGACCTGAATATTTTTTATATATGAATAGTCTTAAAAAAGCCTTATATCTTATTTTAGCATTAACATATGACCATCTAAACAAAATACTATTCTTTATTATAACAGATTGATATCTTACTAACAAGGGGTATAAATTTTGCCCGTTTTATGTTATAATAGGAATGATATTTTTGAGAGGAGGTAAAATTACTGATGGCCAGAAAAAAACAGATTATTATTTCAGTAATTATATTATTTATTGCAATATTTTTTGGAATTTCAATTGGTGCCATCACCTGGATCGTTACTGACACACCGGATATATCAGATTATAAAGGAGCCAGTGAAGCAACAAAGGTTTATAGTGCAGATGGACAACTTTTAACAAAATTATATAGACAAAATAGGATTAATGTACCTCTGGATAGAATTCCACAGAATTTACAAAATGCCGTAGTAGCAGTAGAAGATACCAACTTCTATACTCACCGTGGTGTAGATTTCTGGGGAATTGGCCGTGCAGTAGTAACCAACCTGTTAAATAGAGCAGGCAGACCACAGGGGGCAAGTACCATAACTCAACAGCTAGCCGGCAATGCTTTACTGGATCGTCAAAATGTTTCATACTATAGAAAGATACAGGAAGCTTACTTGGCCTTACAATTTGAAAGAAATTACACTAAACCACAGATAATTGAAATGTATTTAAATGAAATCTTTTTTGGGCATAGTTCCTGGGGAGTTGAAGCTGCCTCACAGCAATATTTTGATAAACATGTCTGGGAATTAAACTTAAGTGAATCAGCATTAATAGCTGGGCTTCCTAAAGGGCCTAATCACTATTCTCCTATAAAAGATTATGATAAATCTATACACAGAAGAAATGTTGTATTAAATAGAATGCTGGAATTAGGCTATATTACTGAAAAAGAGCATAAAAAAGCAAAAAACACAGAAATTGTAATCAAATCAGCAGAACCCGATAAAGAAGAAACTGCACCATATTTTGTCCGCCATATTAGAGACCAGTTATTAGATAAATTCGGACCGCAAATGGTGTATAGTGGTGGCTTAAAAGTATATACCACTCTAGATCCCTCTATGCAGGAAAAAGCAGAAAATGCAGTGCAAAAGGCAATTGACCAAAAGATTATACCTACAGTTGAAAGGAAAAATACTGATGATAAGCTGCAGCCTCAAATGTCAGTAGTAACGATTGACCCAAAAACCGGTTATATTAGGGCAATGATTGGAGGTAGGGGTAATGACCAATTTAACCGTGCTGTTCAGGCAACCCGACAGCCGGGTTCAGCTTTTAAACCTTTTGTTTATACAACTGCTGTTAAAAATGGTTGGTCAACAGCAAATATAATTAATGATATGCCGTTGCTGGCCAAAGCAGATAAAGGAGAACCTAAAAAACTCTGGCCTACTAACTCTGGTGACAAATACCGAGGGCTGGTTACATTAAGAAGTGCTTTAAAACACTCTATCAATGTAGCTTCTGTTAAGCTAATCCAACAGGTAGGAGTTATAGAAACTATTAAAACTGCAGAAAATATGGGCATTACAACCCTACAATCAGTGGATAAAAATGAAGATCATCTATCTCTGGCCCTGGGTGGACTCAATAAAGGAGTTACCCCAATTGAAATGACATCTGCCTATGGCATTTTTGCAAACCAGGGTATCTTAGTTGAGCCAGTAGCAATTACCAAAGTATTAGATCAAAGGGATAATTTACTATTTGAAGCACACCCTGAAAAGAAAATAGTATTAAAAGAAGATGTCTCATATCTCATAACCAGTATGTTAAGATCAGTAATCAAAGGTGGTGGAACCGGATGGCGTGCAAATATTCCTAACCGGGATGTAGCAGGAAAAACTGGTACAACCAATGAATTTACCGATGCATGGTTTGTCGGTTATACACCGGATCTGGTTACAGGTGTCTGGATAGGTGAAGATAAAAGGAAAACTATGGAATATAACCAGAAAGATGAAAATGGTAATTATTTATTTCCAGAAGGAAACCAGGGTAGAACAATATCCAGTTCAGAAGCAGCCCGCCTCTGGGGCGATTATATGAATAAAGTAGTAAATGATATGCCTGTTACAAAGTTTAAAGTACCGTCTAATATTACAACAGAAGAAATTGACCCTATTACAGGCTATTTACCCAATGAGCATACACCTTCAACTGTAACAGAAGTATTTAGAAAAAATAATGTGCCGACCAAAACAGATGATCTGCATCAACCAGTAGTTACAGCTGAAATTGATAAAGAAAGTGGTCTACTGGCTACTTCCAGCTGTCCTGAAGAAAATGTTATAGAATATAATTATTTATCTGAAAGTGGATATAGAGTTGGACCGGCTACAATTTCCTTCAGTAATAAAAACGACCGGCCAGAAAACAATAAAAATGAAGATGAGTCAAAGGAAATTCATGGAACCTATTATGTTGATCAGGGTGAACCTGTACAGGTAATAGACAAAAAAACAGGTGTACCTGAAACAGAAAATGGAGAGGTAATCTACCAGGAAATGCCCACCCAGAAATGTGACCTTCATCCAGAAGAATCTGACGAATTAATAGATGATATCTGGAATTTCTTTAACGGACTATAATTAGTTAAAAAAAGCTGCATTAATAATTGATGCAGCTTTTTTAATGTCCACGAAATTATATACTTTCCTAATTTATTGATAATTACCAATATCAAGAAGTTTATATTTAAAATAAAGCCATTTTGCATATTATTATTTTTATTTAATGTCTACAATGGTAACACCACTACCTCCTTCTTCCGGCCTTCCCAGACGATAGGTGGAAACATGGGGATTACTTGCAAGGGCTTCTGTAACAGCCTCCCTTAAAGCACCTGTACCTTTACCATGTACAATTTCTACCTGTTTTAAACCGGCAAGAAAAACATCATCAAGATACTTATCCAAAATATGCTGAGCATTTTCGTATCGTTCTCCTCTGATATCAAGTTTGCCACTTGCTTTTTCTGATTTGTTTACTCGATATTTCCTGACCATCTTTTCTCTGCTGTTATTTGGCATTTCAACCCTGACCAGATCCTTAAATCCTGCTGTTATAGTAATTACCCCGGCCTGAACTGTAGCTTCCTTCTTGTTCTCATTTATGTCGACAACTTTACCTTTTCGGCCTACACTCTTTAACCTGACCTGATCTCCAATATTAATGTCCTGAGAATTATTTGTATCTTCCTGTATTTCATTTTCTTCAAATTGAGTCTCCGCATTTTTCAAATTCTGATTAATCTCATTTCCCAGTCTGTCAACTTCAGGCCTTGATTCAATCTTCTTGTTTTTAAGTTCTTTTATAGCCTTTTTACTCTGCTTACGTGCATTTTTAATTATTTTTCTGGCTTCTTCTTTTGCCTCTTTAATTATTTTGCTTTTCTCAGCTTTAAGGCCCTTAAGTAAGGATTTATATTTTTTTTCAACTTCTTCGGCTTTCTCTTTTTTATTTTCATAATTACTGATTAAATCTTTATATTTTTTCCTTTCCGAATTTAAACCAGAAATTATATTTTCTATTTCTATCTCATCACCTGATAACAACTTATGAGCATCATCAACTATATCTGCTGGAATTCCCAATCGCTTAGCTATGGCAAAGGCATTACTTCCTCCGGGAATACCCATTAACAATTTGTATGTGGGTTGTAGGGTTTTTATATCAAATTCTACTGAAGCATTCTCTACTCCATTTTGATTATAAGCATAACTTTTTAATTGACTATAATGAGTAGTAACTACAGTTGTTACACCGTTTTTTCTTAATCTTTCTAATATTGAAATCCCCAGAGCTGCCCCTTCTTTAGGATCAGTCCCTGCCCCCAGTTCATCCATCAGTACTAATGAATCTGAATCAGCATATTTTAAAAACTTTTTTATTCTGGTAATATGTGAAGAAAAAGTACTCAAATTTTGTTCAATACTCTGTTCATCACCTATATCAGCATAAACCTGTTGAAATATAGAAATTTCAGTGCCAAGGTCTGCAGGAATATGAAGCCCACACTCTGTCATCAGGATAAATAAACCCAGAGTTTTTAAGGCCACTGTTTTACCACCCGTATTGGGCCCAGTTATTACTAATGAAGAAAAACCATCTCCAACTTCAATATTAATGGGAACTGCTTCTTCTTTAAGAAGAGGATGTCTTCCTTCTTTAATTTTCACAATACCATTCTGATTTATCTCAGTAGCTACACCATTTACAAGACGGCTGTATTCCGCTTTTGCAAAGATAACATCTAATGTGGTTACAGCTTTTATATTATTTTTAATTTTGACAATATTTTGCTGAACTTTTCCTGTTAATTCCTGTAATATACGATATACCTCTTCTTCCTCTTTTCTTTTTAATTCTCTTAACTTATTATTTAACTTTACTATAGCCAGTGGTTCCATAAATAGTGTCATACCACTTGCCGACTGATCGTGTACTATACCATTAAATGTGTTTTTGTATTCGCTTTTTACAGGTACTACAAATCTATCTCCTCTTTTGGTAATTAAATTATCCTGCAGCATTGACTGATATCTATTACTCTTAACAATACTATCCATCTTATCCCGTATCTTATTGCCAATACGCTCTATTTTTTTACGCAAACTTGCCAGTTTGCTGCTGGCATTATCCTTTATTTCTCCATATTCATCCAGACATTTCTTCAGTTCCCGCTCCAGTTTAGGCAGGGTCTCTATCTGTTTTCCTTTATTAGTGACAAGACTGAAATAATTCTCAATTGTTCTGGGGTCAATATTATTAAATATCTTTTTAAAATAACGAACCAGTGACTTAAATGATTCAAGTGTATTTAAAATATCCATTAGTTCTTTTGCTGAAATAACTACAGCTTTGTCTACTTTCTTAAGTATTTTTCGTAAATCCCTAATACCACCAAAGGGCGGTTCACCATATTCTTTTAACAATTTTTTAGCTGCCGTAACTTCTGCAAGACATTCAGTTACATAATCAATGTCAGTAACAGGTTTTATCCCTGCAATTACTTCTTTAGCTACTATTGTAGCTGCTCTTTCTTTTACTTCATTTTTTATTTTCTCTAACTCCAGTATATTCTGTATATCCTGTTTCAAAACTAACTACCTCCCAGAAAGCTGATTAATTGATCATAATCAAAAGTATTTATAATATCACCTTTTTCCAGCCAACCTCGTCTGGCTACAGTAATACCCAGCATCATATCATCCAATTCCCTGGTATGGTGAGAATCTGTATTAATAGCAATTCTAACTCCATTATCCCGGGCGAATTTTACAGAAAGATCATCAAGATCAAGACGGTAAGGTGAAGCATTAATTTCCAGGGCAGTATTGTGTTCTGCAGCTGCCTTAATTACTTTTTTTATATCTACCGGATATGCTTTGCGTTTTTTTAATATCCTTCCCTGAGGATGTCCGATAATATTTACATGTTTATTCTCAATAGCTTTAATAATTCTATTTGTCATCTCTTTTTTGGCCATATTAAACCCGGTGTGTACTGAAGCAATTACCAGATCAAGTTTTTCCAGTATTTCATCTTTATAATCAAGATTTCCCTCACTATCAATATCGACTTCAATGCCCTTTAATATCTTAATATCATCATAATATGACTGAATATCATTTATAACTTCCATCTGTTCTAATAGCTTTTCTGGTGTCATACCATGAGCAACCCGCAGTGATTGAGAGTGGTCAGTTATAGCAATATATTTATAATTTCTTTCCCTGGCTGCTTCTACCATTTCCTCAATAGAATAAGCACCATCACTGTAGTGAGAGTGCATATGTAAATCTCCCCTGATATCACTCAAACTAACACTTGACGGTAAATTACTATTTTTTGCTGCTTCAATTTCGCCTCTACCTTCACGCATTTCAGGTATGATATAGTCCAATTTCAAGTTTTCATAAATATCAGCTTCTTTTTCCAGACTGATTTTCTTCTCACCATCAAATAATCCATATTCATTTAATTTATATCCTTGTTTTTTTGCATACTGCCTTAGTATAACATTATGTTCTTTGGAACCTGTAAAATACTGAAGTGCTGCCAAATATTCTTCAGCATTAACAACCCGTAAATCCACCTGATAATTATCTTTAGTCATAACACTTGTTTTTTTAGTGCCTTTTACTATTATCTTTTTTACTTCTGTAAGTCCGGTAAAGTAATCCATAACAACGTTATTTTTTGAAGACTGTACCAGAATATCAATGTCTCCAATCAGTTCCTTTCGGCGCCTAATACTACCGGCAGCCTCTATTTTTTCTATATCTTTATGGTCTTTCAGCGAAGCAATTATTTTTTCTGACTGAAGCATGGCTTTATAGAGAATATACACTTCCTGATATTGTTGATATTCATCAACTGCTGATAAAAGTTTTTCTTCAGTCTTAGATCCGAACCCCTTTAATTTCCTGACTTTTCCAGCAGTTAATGCTTCCCGCAGCTGATCAATATCCTGAATACCAAGCTCATAATATAATTGATGTGCTCTTTTAGGCCCCAGTCCTGGAATATTTATTAACTCCAGGACTCCTGTAGGTAGTTCATCTTTGATTTCCTCCAGTATAGGGCAAAAACCATTTTCTATAGTTTCTTTTATAGTAGAGGCAATTCCTTTTCCAATACCATTTATTTCAGTTAACCTATCTTCTTCTGCAAGTTTTTTTATATTATATGATGTGGACATAATTGTTCTTGAAGCATTAGAGTATGCCCTTACTTTAAATTTGTTCTCACCATTTATCTCCAGCAAATCAGCTAACTCACTTAATATTGTTGCAATTTCTTTGTTTGTAAGTTCAGACAAAAACAACAACTCCTTTCCTGATTCAAAACCTCAAGCCATAATTAATATATTAAACCAATGATTAATATGACACCAGATGTGGTAAATAACAAAGTTTATACAAATAAAAGACCATGATTCAATCATGGCCCAAATAGATTTTGTAAATTATTTTGAATTAATGGTGTAAAATCAAGCAATTGAGCAGCAAGTATAGAATTATTAATTTGCTCAGAAAATAATGTATATGGTATTTGGTCTATCATTAGTACCAGAAAATAAGAAAGCACAAATGCCTTAGCCAGGCCCAGCACAGCACCAGCTGCATGGTCAAAGGGTTTTAAAAAAAGTAAATCCAGTATGTTTTTTAATACAGCTCCAATTATATGTACAAATACATTAATCAGGATAAACAAAACTGCAAAACTTAATAATTGCGCCATTTGTTCCGAAACATTTACATAAGAAATTATAACAGGTTGAAAATCATTATAATATCTCATGGAAATAACCAGAGCAAAAACAATACCTAAAATAGTGCTTGTCTGTTTTATAAACCCCTTATTATATCCGCCTATGACAAAGTAAAGAGACAAAATAATAATTATTATATCCAATATTGTAATACCGTTCAAATTCTAATCAGCCTCCTCCAGGAGAGTCAGAAGCTCATCATTTTCCCTTTTAAGTTTTCCAATCTGTTTAGCTAACTTATGATTCTCTTTTTTAAGCTTATTTAAGTTTTGCTCTTTCTTATTATATACCTCTTTCAGCTTATAATATTCATCAGCAATATTCATTATTGTTAAACCCAGTATGCGCTGACGGGGTAAACGAGGATAAGTGCGTCCAATTTCTTCACCGATAATATTGATATGGTCAGCCAGTTTTTTAACATAGTCTTCTGATACATCTCCAACTACAACCAGCTCTTCACCAAGAATCTTAATATAAAATTTATCTTTACGCTTATCCTCTACCGCCATATAAACTCAGCCTCCAGCTAAATTTCTATTATTAAGCAAAATTGTTCTTTATTATTAATTTCCCGATTAATGCAAAAAATCCTGCATTACTATATTAATTTCCTCTTATTTTTGCCTCATATTTATCTTCAAGTTTATCCATAACATTTTGAAATACTTTATTTACCTCTTTATCTCTTAAAGTTCTATCTTTTGCCTGGAATACCAATTTAAAAGCCAGGCTTTTTAAAGCTTCAGGTATTTGGTCTCCCTGATAGAGGTCAAATAGAGCTACATTTTTAAGCAGACTTCCTGCTTCAGCTTCGATTGTTTGTAAGAGAAGTCCGGCATTTATATCTTTATTGACCAGTACAGCCAGGTCTCTTTCAACTGCAGGATATTTCGGTAAAGGCTGATATTCCTTACCAAGATCCACTACCTGACATATTTTATCAAAATTTAATTCAAAAACAGTAGTGTTTTCGATCAAATCCAAATCTTCTATTAAGCCAGGCATTAATTCACCCAGATAGCCAAAATTTTCTCCGTTAGCTTTTATTTCAGCAGTACGGCCGGGATGTAAATAGGGCAATGTTGACGGTTCATAAACAACATCTTTTATACCGATTTTTTCAAAAAATGTTTCTAGAACACCTTTCATATAGAAAAAACCAGGAGCAGATGAGTTCCAGTAATCCTGCTTACGGCCCATACAGCCGGCGGTAAGCCTCATTTCCTGCTGATATGGTATATCTTCATTTTCTCTATCAAAATAAATATTACCCAGTTCAAATACAGTCAGTTCTTCAACCTGACGCTTGGCATTATTGGACATCATTTTTAAAATGCCGGGGATTAGTGATGTCCGCATAATTGCATAAGACTCATTTAAAGGATTTTTAATTTTAACCCAGTTGTTGAGAGGACTATCTTCATCTATATTAAGCAATTGATAATCTGCTTCTTCTGTTAATGAAAAGTTTATCACCTCATCAAGGCCAGAAGCAGACATGATATCTCTGGTGATATCTTCTAATCTTTGCTTATAGGTTTTACGTCCCTGCTGTTTGCTGGCAGACTTTGTTACCGGTATGTTATTATAACCATACATACGTGCTACTTCTTCTATCAGATCAGCTTCACGTTCTACGTCATTCCTGAACAGCGGAACAGTCACTGTCATTGCTTTATCATCATCAATCTCAACATTAAACTGCAGTTTTTGCAGCATTTCTTTAATCTCATCACTACTGAGAGATAAACCGAGAATCTTATTTACCAGGTCTGTTTCCAACTTTATTTTAGGTTGTTCAAAAGATTCAGGGTACATATCAATAATGCCCGGTACTATTTCACCACCTGCATATTCCTGGAATAAATAGGCAGCTCTATTACTTGCTTCTACCACAGAGCCAATATCGATACCTCTTTCAAACCGATGTGAAGCTTCACTGGGTAGTCCTAATGTTTTAGCTGTTTTTCTGATATTTACTGGATTAAAGTAAGCTGATTCCAGAAAAATAGTTGTAGTATCTTCAGTTACTTCACTATTAGCACCACCCATAACACCAGCCAGCCCAACCGCTTTTTCTTTATCTGAAATTACCAGTACATTTTCATCAAGTTGGCGCTCTTTATCATCAAGTGTAATCAATTTTTCATCTTTCTCTGCTCTACGAACTATAACTTTTTTTCCGCTTATTTTATCATAATCAAAAGCATGTAAAGGTTGGTTATACTCCAGTAATACATAATTTGTAATATCAACAAGGTTATTTATCGGCCTGATATCTGCTGCTTCAAGACGACGCTGCATCCAGTCAGGCGAAGGGCCTATTTCTACATTTTTGATAATCCTTCCAGTATAACGGGGGCAGAGCTCTTTGTCTTTAACCTCAACATCTACCAGCTCTTTTATGTTTTCATTACCTTTTTCTGCAATATCTATTTCAGGATATTTTATATCTTTATCTTCCAGTATAGCTTTCAATTCACGGGCAATACCCAGCATCCCCAGACATCTTGCATAATTTGGGGTAAGATCCAGCTTAAGTACATAATCATTAAGCCCCAGGTAATCAATTAAAAAAGACCCAACTTCTGCATCATCATCCAGTACCATTATCCCGCTGGCTCGCTCTTCACTTAGACCGAGTTCATCAGTTGAACAGAGCATTCCGAAAGAAACTTCACCGCGTAGTTTGACTTTTTTCATTTTCATACCACCAGGTAAAGTTACACCAACCTGAGCCAGAGGAGATTTTACTCCTACCTCAACATTGGGAGCACCTGTTACTATCTGCAGTGTTTCGCTACCTGTATTAACATCACATATCACAAGTTTATCAGCATTCGGGTGATCACGTACCTCTATAACTTCAGCTACTATAATATCTTCTATTCCTTTACCAAGAAACTCTACTTCATCTACTTCCAGCCCTGCCATGGTTAATACATGATCCAGCTCTGCAGGGGTATAGGGAAAATCTATATATGTTTTCAACCAATTATAAGACACTCTCATTATCTATTTCACCTTCCTCAATAAGATTTAAGAACCTTTTTTTTCTGTGTATACATCAATATCCTTTTTTCGTGTATTATATAATAATTTTATTCTTAAGCTTTAAATTAACATCACTAAAATTGATGTAAAAATCTCTTGTCATTCTCATATAGTAAACGCAAATCATTAATTCCGTATTTTAATTGTGCTATTCTATCAAGGCCCATTCCAAAAGCAAAACCACTGTATTCTTTTGGATCTATACCGGCCATTTCCAGTACATTTGGATGTACCATACCTGATCCCATCACTTCCAACCAGCCTGTATTGGAACAGAGCCTACAGCCTTCACCACCACAGATAACACAGGAAATATCTACCTCAGCACTGGGTTCAGTGAAAGGGAAATAACTGGGGCGAAACCTGGTTTCAGTCTGATTCCCATAAATAGTTTTGACAAATACATCTATAGTACCCTTCAGGTCAGTGAATGATATATCCTTATCTATAACCAGTCCTTCCGCCTGGTGAAATACAGGCAGATGAGAAGCATCCAGTTCATCAGATCTATATACCCTGCCGGGAGCTATAATTCTGATAGGTGGTTTTTCTTTTGCCATTGTCCTGATCTGAACCGGTGATGTATGTGTACGCAAAAGATAATTATCATCAATATAAAAAGTGTCCTGCAGGTCACGCGCCGGATGATTCTGGGGTAAATTCAATGCTTCAAAGTTATTATATTCTGTTTCAATTTCCGGTCCTTCTGCAATATTAAAACCAAGCCCCAGAAAAATATCTTTAACCTGATCGAGTATAGTTGTTAATGGATGTTTATGACCTATCTCAACTTTACGCCCAGGTAAAGTTACATCTATTTTTTCTTCAGCCAGTCTTTGTCTCCGGGCAAGTTCTTCAAGCTCATTTTTGCGTTTGTTCAAGATGTCATTTAATTTTTGTTTTAATTTATTAGCAGCTTTTCCTATTATCGGCCTATCATCTGCCGGTATTTTTCCCATCTGCCGTAATACACTGGTGATTTTACCCTTTTTCCCTAAAAATTCTATCCTCAATTCCTCGAGAGAATCAAGGTCTTCAACCTTTTCAAATAATTCTTCTGCTTCATTTTCAATTTTCTTTAATTGTTCTTTTAAATCCAAATTAATACACCTCCAAGTTAATTATAATCAAACCAACTTTAATCAAATATAATCTTATACTTAAGTAAATAAAAACTAAAAATTTAAGACATTTTATGAGCATATATAAATAAAAAATCTCCCGGTCCCAAGGGACGAGAGATTCGCGTTACCACCCTACTTTACCTGACAAACAAATAGGTCTCTTTAAAAAATAACGGAATAATATATCCCGGTAAGACTTACTCCAGTTCAGTCTACAGCTCCAGAGTGAATTTCATTAACAAATACTATCAGGCTGTTTCCAGTCGATGACAGCCGCTCCCTGTTAATAGCTTTTGCTAACTACTTTCTCCTTCTCGGCCTTTTGCTTATATATATTTTTGCTGGTTTTTGTTATTGTTTAACTTCATAATCAGATATAACTGCCTATAAGCTAAATATGCACTGATAGACCCAGTTTCTTCAAAAAGTCTCCAGAAAAATGTTGAGGTCATTCCCATTAGACCACATCCTTCCAGGATTAGTTTTATCTTATAATATTATAGTTAGCTTATTACTTAAATTATACCACACCATCACTAACTTGACAAGGATTTGCACTAAATTTTAATTATTTTTGTTTCTTTCAACCACTTTATACATGATAATACCTGCAGCTATACCGGCATTTAGTGATTCTATCTCTCCAGACATAGGAATCTTTACAATTTCGTCCGATAATTGTAGTAAAGAGTCTGAAATACCATTAGCTTCATTGCCTATAGTCAGTATTACAGGATCATTATAATCAAGATGATAGTAATATTTTGAACCCGTTAAATCTGTGCTTATTAATTTATATTTCTGTGAATGCCTCTGATAATACTCATTAAATAAATCCAGACTGATATTTTTGATTACAGGGATATTAAATATAGCGCCCATAGTTGCCCTTAATACCTTTAAATTATATATATCAACTGAACCTTTTAAAATAATAATCCCGTCAAATCCGGCAGCAGCTGCAGTACGGATAATAGTTCCCATATTACCGGGATCCTGTATTCTATCCAGAAGTAGTAATGATGATGTTCTATGAAACAAATCATCTATTCTATAATCTATATCATTAACAACAGCAATAATTCCCTGAGGATTAGATGTATCTGCCATTTCAACAAGTAATTTTTTCTCCAAAAAATATATAGAATTGGTATCAGTCAATTTATATATCAACTTACCCTGTTTGCTTTTATAAAAATCTACTGTCATATATATCTTATCAAACTCAGCACCAGCCTTGACAGCTTCTTCAATTATTCTATATCCTTCCAGTATGAATTTTCCCATTTTTTTTCTGTTGCGGCTTGAATATAGCTTCTTTAGATACTTAACCTTGTCATTATGTTCACTGCTGATAACTTCCACAATTATCAGTCCTTTCATATTTAAACACATAATTATAAAATAAAAACCCCGGTGTTATGATACCGAGGTTGTCTTATTTAATTACTTAAAGCCTCTTTGGCAACTGATACAAGTTCACTAAAGCTATCTTCATCTCTAACAGCCATATCAGCTAACATTTTACGATCTATTTCAATCTCAGCCTGTTTTAAACCATTAATAAAACGGCTGTAAGATAATCCATTTTGACGGGCAGCAGCATTGATTCTGGTAATCCATAATCTCCTGAATTCACGTTTTTTTGCTTTACGGTCTCTATAAGCATAGTGCAGAGATTTCATTACTGCCTGATTAGCTGCACGATACAATTTGCTTTTTGCGCCAAAATAGCCTTTAGCCTTCTTTATTACTTTTTTTCTTCTTCTACGAGCTTTTATACCTCTCTTTGCGCGCGGCATAA